>VFKQ01000094.1 GCA_009885445.1 Anaerolineaceae bacterium
GCGGACTCTAGCCACGACGCGAAGACTCGCCGCCTCGTGCGCGAAATCGCGGACCTTGAGTGGATCGTCGTTGGCTCGGAGCTCGAAGCGCTGATTCTCGAGATGAATCTGATCAAGCGCCATCGGCCGCGCTTCAACATCCGCCTGAAGGACGATAAGCGCTACCCGTATATCAAAGTCCATTGGGGCGAGGCTTTTCCCACCGTGAGCGTGACGCGCAACATGACCGAGGACGGCTCGCGCTACTTCGGTCCGTACACCTCGGCCTGGGCGGTCTATCAGACTCTGGATGTGTTGCGCCACGTTTTCCCGTATTTAACCTGCGACCGCAATATCACCGGCGAAGACAAACGGGCTTGTTTGTACTTCGATATTAAACTTTGCACCGCGCCCTGCATCGGCGCGATCAACAAGGAACAATATCGCCAGATGATCGCCAACCTGATGGAATTTCTGGCAGGACATTCCGAACCAGTAGTCACGCGCATGCAAGCGGACATGGACAAGGCGTCTGAAGAACTGCGCTTCGAAAAAGCCGCCGCCCTGCGCGACCAGATGAAGGCACTGCAAAATATTATTCAGCGACAAAAAGTTGTCTTCGCTTCAGATTACAAAGACTCAGACGTGATCGCCATGGCCCGCGCGGACGGGGAAGCCTGCGTGCAAATCTTTTTTATTCGCGGTGGCAAGTTGATCGGACGCGAATACTTTATTCTTGAAGGCACCGAAGACGCGGCGGACAATGAAGTGATGGAGCAATTCGTCAAACAGTTTTACACCGAGGCCGCTTCAATGCCCGAGCAGGTTTTACTGCCGCAGGAATTGGAAGAAGCCAAGATCATCGGCGAGTGGATGCGTTCGCGGCGCGGCGGCGAAAAAGTGGAAATCCATGTGCCGCGCGAGGGACAGCAACACGACTTGGTGCAGATGGCCGCCGAGAATGCCGCCGACACTTTGTCCGCGTTGCGCGCGCAGTGGCAGGCGGATGCGCACAAGCAGGAGCAGGCGCTGGGCGAGTTGCAGTCCGCGCTGAAGTTGTCCGCGCCGCCGAATCGAATCGAGTGCTACGACGTGTCGCACACGCAGGGAGTCGCCACCGTGGGCGCGATGGTGGTCTTTGAACAGGGCGTACCGTCGAAGAAGTTGTATAGAAAGTTCAACATGGACAGCACCTCGATTGGTTCGCCGGACGATTTTGCCTCGATGGAGGAAATGCTCACGCGGAGATTTCGTCGCTGGCAGGCGGCTCAGGCGACTGAACCCGCCCCGGGCGCGAAGCCGGATGCGTCGTTTTCTTTCCTGCCTGACTTGATCATCGTCGATGGTGGAAAAGGTCAACTCGGGCGAGTCGTTAAAGTCCTCGAGAATTGCGGGCTGATGGACAGAGTGCCCGTGGTTGGGCTGGCGAAACAGGAGGAGGAAATTTTCTTCCCGCGCAAATCGGAGCCGCTGATTCTGCCGCGCAATTCGCAGGGACTGTATCTGGTGCAGAGAATCCGCGACGAGGCGCACCGTTTTGGCATCACCGCGCATCGCGCGCGGCGCACGAAACAGGGCATGGCCTCGGCGCTCGATTCGATTCCCGGCGTGGGGCCGGTGCGACGAAAGGCGCTCTTGAAGCATTTCGGTTCTGTGGATAAGATTAGGTCTGCTACAATGAAAGAGTTGACTGCGGTGAAGGGCATCACGGCGGATGTGGCTGAAAGTGTGAAGGCGAGTTTGGAATAGGAAAGGAGAAAGACATGCTAACGAAATCTGCTACCCACCAAAATGCGGTTTATGAAGTATTGCGTCAGGTGACGGGTGAAACTGCCACCGAAGCGGCTTTGCCGATTGCTCTCAAAAACCTACTCCGTTACAAAAAAGAGACCTTGCGAGCAAAGATTTCTGCCTTTGAAAAAAAATATGGCATGCCGCTTGATGAGTTTGATCGGGCTTGCCTGGATGGCCGCATTAAAGACCCTTACTCTTACGAAGTTGAAAGCGATGATTGGGATTGGGATTCGGCTGTTGCGGAACTAAAAGACACCGAGGAACTTGAACAGTGGCTGGAATAAGAGCCGCGGATTTTTCGCTCAAGGTAAAACAGATTTGTGCTGAGTCTGCTCTTGTAGTGCGTGTTGTAATTATTTCAGAAAGCCAACATCAAATTAAGATGCGCATCTTATTAAAGGATAGATCATCCATATCTGTATACTACAACGATGAAAATGGAAAAACGGGATTTGCTCAACTCCGTAATAATTTGCGTGTTTTTGGTGCAGACAATGCCGCGAATTGGCATTGGCATCCCCGCGAAGAGCCTGAACAGCATGTGGAATCTGAGCGCGAAATCACATTTGCAGAGTTCCTCGCTGAAATCGAAAAAATGGTGAAATGAAAAAAATCTGGATTGTGGACGACGACGAAGAAATGACCCGCGCGGTGCGCCTGATGTTGAAAATGATGGGTTACGAAACATCGGCCTTCTTCAACGCGCGTACCGCCGCGCAGGCATTAATGGACAAGGGCCTCCCCGACTTGCTGATTCTGGACATCAACATGCCCGAAGTCAGCGGCCTCGACTTGCTCGAGTTTTTGCGCCGCCGTGACGGACTGAAAGATATTCCCGTGGTGATGCTCTCCACCGAAGCATCGGATGTGATGGTGGATCGCGCCAGCACGCTTGGCGCCGACGCGTATGTTTCAAAACCCGTGACCATTGAAGAACTGGAGCGGGCCATGCAAACCGCATTCAATATAAGGAAGAAATAAAGAATGGCAAAAAACAAATACACATCACGCAAGCGCAGTACGGCCGAGATCGTTTTTGCGATACTCTCAATACTGCTTGTGCTTTCCATGGTCCTCGCGGCGGTCGTCTCGTTTTAGCGGCTCATTCATCCCGTCATTGCGAGGGCTGGTGGTCGAGCAGATTACTTCGCTCCAACAAAAACATTCGGGATGATTAGGGAACTTCCCTCCTCGCAATGACGAATAGCATCGAATGGTATAATTTTTTCAGCGCGGCAGACTTGCCGCGCTGAATTTCGCAATTTCACAAAGGGCACCAGAATGAACTTCGTGTTCCTTCGTGCCCTTTGTGGTGAAAAAGGATTGGCATGTTAGACAAACTTGCAGGCATCGAACAACGATTTGCGCAAATAGACGAAGAACTGCTCACCGTGGGCGGAAACTATCAACGCGTGGCCGAGCTGAACAAAGAACGCGTGGAGCTGGCTCCCATTGTCGAAAAAATGCGCGAGTATCGTCAGGTCACTAAAGCCTACGCCGAAGCGCGGACCCTTCTCGACTCGGAGCAGGAAGCCGAACTCAAGACGATGGCCGAAATAGAGTTGACCGAACTCGGGCCGAAAATTGAAAAACTCGAAGCCGAGATTAAAGCATTGTTGATTCCCAAAGACCCGCGCGATGATAAAAATGTCATCGTTGAAATCCGCGCCGGGCCGGGCGGCGACGAAGCCGCGCTTTTCTCCGCAGACCTTTTCCGCATGTACTCGCGTTACGCCGAACGGCAAAACTGGAAGAATGCAATCCTTTCCGAGAGTGCCATCGGCATTGGCGGATACAAGGAAGTGATTTTTGAAATCAAAGGCAAAGGCGCGTACTCAAAATTAAAATACGAATCGGGCGTGCATCGTGTGCAACGTGTGCCCTCCACCGAATCGTCGGGTCGCATCCACACCTCCACGTCCACGGTGGCCGTCCTCGTTGAAGTGGAAGATTTTGAAATCGACATCCCCGCTTCTGATCTCGACATCGAAGTTTTTCGCGCGGGCGGCGCGGGCGGACAGAACGTGCAAAAAAATTCCACTGCCATTCGCATCACACACCTGCCCACCGGCATGGTCGTCATCTGTCAGGACGAGCGCTCGCAATTACAAAACAAATTGCGTGCCCTGTCCATTTTGCGCGCGCGGCTTTATGCAAAAGAGGAAGAGAAGCGTCGCTCAGAACAGGAAGAAGCCCGCCGCTCACAAGTGGGCACCGGCGAACGCTCCGAAAAAATCCGCACCTACAATTATCCGCAAAACCGCGTCACCGATCATCGCATCGGCGTCTCCTCGTACAACCTGCCCGCCATCATGGCCGGCGACATTGACGAATTCATCACCGAACTCGCCAATCGCGATGAGGCCGGTCGCCTCTCCGCCTCGGGCGTCAGCGACGACGACGACGAATGAATTTGTAGGGATGCAGCAATGCTGCGTCCTGAATTTTTTATGCAAATAAATTCTGCCATCAAATCCACCGTTGACCTTTTACGTCCTCACAGCGACTCTGCCGAACTAGACGCGCAAGTTTTGCTCGCACATATTTTGGACAAATCGCGCCCGTGGATAATCGCCCACCCAGAAACGCCTCTGACCGCCCTCGAAGCGGATTCACTCCGAGATGCTTTATCCAAACTGACAATGGGGACTCCGCTCCCCTACAGTCTCGGCCACTGGGAATTTTTCGCCCGCGATTTCATCGTCACCCCCGATGTGTTAATCCCGCGCCCCGAAACTGAACTGCTCGTCGAACGCGCCCTCGCCTGGCTGAAAGAATCTCCGCAACGCAGACTCGCCGCAGACGTCGGCACTGGCTCGGGCTGTATCGCCATCTCCCTCGCCGCCTCGCTGACAGATTTACAAGTCCTCGCCACCGACATTTCTCCCGCCGCCCTCGAAGTAGCAAAACGCAACGCGCTCCAACACAACGTGGCCGACCAAATTAATTTTCTCGAATGCGACCTCCTCCCGCCCTCCTCGACCTTTGACCTTCGACCTTCGACTCTCAACCCTTCATCTTTCACCTTTCATCTTTCATCTTTGAATCTCCTCTGCGCCAACCTGCCCTACATCCCCACTAAAACAATGCGCGGCCTGCCCATCTATGGCCGCGAACCGACTCTCGCCCTCGATGGCGGCCACGATGGACTCGCGCTCATCCGTCGCCTGCTGAGTCTTGCGCCGCAATGGCTCGCGCCGCGCGCGCTGATTCTCCTCGAAACAGAATCTTCGCTCGGGCCGCAGACCGTTGCGCTGGCTCGAGAATATTTCCCGCAGGCTGAAATTAATTTACACAAAGATTTGGCTGGCCACGAGCGCCTTGTAGAGATTCAAACATGAACACCGAAATGATTCGCGCCGACGACCCGCAAGTGCTGGTGCGCGCCTTGCAAGTCCTGCGCGCTGGCGGACTTGTCGCTTTCCCCACCGACACCGTCTACGGCCTCGGCGCGCTGATCTCAGATGCGCGCGCGATTGAATCTATTTATGCCGCCAAGAATCGCCCGCTCGAAAAAGCGATTCCGGTTTTGATCGCGGACGAAAATGATTTGTCGAAGATTGCGCGGGTTGTGCCCGTGATGGCGAAAACCCTCGCCGAAAAATTCTGGCCCGGCGCGTTGACCATTGTCCTGCTCAAGCGGGCGGGCTTGCCGTCCGTCCTTTCAGCCAGCGACACGGTTGGGGTGCGCGTGCCCGCTCACAGCGCGGCCCGAGCGTTGCTCCGTGCGGCGGGGCCAATGGCCGTCACGTCGGCGAACATCTCGGGGCAGGAGAGTCCGCGCACGGCGCAGGATGTGTTGCACCAACTTGGCGGGCGCATTGCGCTGATTCTCGACGGCGGCGAAACGCCCGGCGGAATCCCGTCTACGCTGGTGGATTGCAGCGGCGCTGAACCAAAAATTTTGCGCGACGGCCCGATTACTTTTGAACAAATTCAGGCGGCAATTCTCTAATCTTGAAATAAGGCAGATTCAGAATGTGTTTATCTGGCCGCGTAAAATGATAAGTGCATTCTCCTATCAAACCCCGCGAGCCTGTGGCAGGCCGCGGGGTTTGAATTTTTTAATTGAACGGTTGTAGGGAACGGTAGCTGCCGTTCTCTACAACCGTTTCCTACAACATGTATAATCTCATCTGCATGGAAAATCTTCCCGCAGGCATTTCTCCTGAAATACACAAACGAAACTTCCGCAACGTGCAATTAGACGCCGTGGGCGTCAGCATTGCGAATGTCGCATCGCCGTTTTTGCCGGTCTTCCTCACGCGCCTCGGCGCGACTAATTTTCAAGTGGGTCTGCTCTCCTCCATGCCGGGCATCACTGGTCTCGTGCTGGCAATTGTCGTCGGTCGTTTTTTGCAAACACGGCGCAACATCGTGCCGTGGTACAGCCTCGCCCGCCTGCTCGTCATCTCTTGTTACGCGCTCACCGGTCTGGCCACTTTTTTTCTGCCGCACGAATACGCCATCATCGCCACCCTCGTCATTTGGGCGCTCGCCACGCTTCCGCAAACCGCGCTCTCGGTCGCGTTCTCCGTGGTGATGAACGCCGTCGCCGGCCCCGACGGACGTTACGCGCTACTCAGCCGCCGCTGGACAATCTTCGGCGCCACAAGCGTCATCGCCACCTTTATCGTCACACGATTAATTGACATCATCGAATTTCCGCGCAATTACGAGTTTTTATTTCTGACTCTCTCCCTCGGCGGACTCTTCAGCTTTGCTTTTTCCAGTCGGATTCAAATCCCGCCACAATCCGCGCCCGTGCTGGCTCCTGCCAAATCGGCCGCTGACTCGCTGAGAAATTACCTCGCCCTCCTGCGTGGACAGCCTGCCTTCATTTCGTTTGCGTCGAAGCGTTTTGTGTATCTTTCGGCCATCGCGCTTTCTGCGCCCATCCTGCCGCTCTTCCTCGTTCGTGAAGTGGGCGCCACAGACTCTGAAATCGGCACCATCGCCATGGCTATGACATTGGTCACGTTGGTCGCTTACGTTGTCTGGCCGCGCGCCTCACGCAAACGCGGCGGACGATTTGTCCTGTTAGCAACGACACTCGGCATGGCGCTCTATCCCGCATCCATCGCGGCTTTTCCAACCATCGGCTGGATTATCGCCTTCTCGGCCATTGCTGGTTTTTTTCAAGGCGGCATTGATTTGGTTTTCTTCGACGAGTTGATGAAAACTGTCCCGCCAGAATATGGCGCCACCTTTGTCGCGCTGGCGCAGTCACTGCAATTTTTGTCGCTGATCATCGCCCCGCTTGCAGGGACGTGGCTCGCAGACTCGATTGGCTTAGGTGGCGCACTTTGGGTCAGCACAGGCTTGAGATTGGCTGGGGTTGTGTTGTTTTTATTGCCGGAGCGAAAATCTGGGATTGAAACCAAAAATTCTGCCGTATAAGCCGTATAATTTGACCATCCTCCCGCGTTCGGGGAAACCCTCATGAATTCCAAATGGCCTATTATGTCACTGAGCGATTCCTGAATGCAATCAATACCTGACGCGCCAAACAAAAACCCAGCAGGTTTTACAGAGAATCCATGAAAATAAAACAATACAACAATGTAATCAACATCGCATCTGAGAAGCTTGAAGATTGGGGATACGTCAGTGTGCCGATGGGAAATGTAGTTGCTTCCTTAAGAGGCATTGTATTGAGTAATAATGAAGATGGATCAGAAACAGGAGTTTGGGAGTGTACGCCCGGGAAATGGGTGCGGCAGGTTATGGACGCTGAGTTTTGTACCTTCCTGAGCGGCCGTGCTATTTTTACGCCCGAGAACGAACCTCCCGTTGAAATAAATGCTGGCGATATTTTGTATTTTCCGCGCAACAGCAAAGGGACTTGGGATATCATTGAAACAGTCAGAAAGACCTATATCACCTGCAAGTAATAAAGGACAAGGTTTCCGCCCCATTGTGACTCCTCGCAGACCAAATAATAAAATCGGATGTCATCACTGCATTCGATTTTTAATTTACTTTCCCAACATCGCTCGCTCCTCTTCAATTACACTATCTTCCAACTTCTTAAACAGCGGACCTGGCTGATTTCAATTTTTCCCAGCCTGAAATTACCTTCGCGATACATAAAAACCCCGCCCGCGAATTCCTCGCGGGCGGGGTTGATTCTACATTCCCTTCACGGCTCGCACAATTGCGGCCACGTGTTCGGGCGTGGAGCCGCAACATCCGCCGACGATGTTCGCGCCCGCGGCGACGAGTCGTTTGGCGAAGATGCCCATTTCCTCAGGCTCCACATCGTAGACGGCTTCATCGTCCGCGCCGAGGTGGGGGAGACCGGCGTTGGGTTTAGCCCAAATCACTGCATCCGGCGAGGCGAGGCGAAATTCCTTGATTACTTTTTCCATGTTGTCCAACGTCGTGCCGCAGTTTGCGCCGATGACGTCCGCGCCGAGCGGGACGAAAGTCTCAACCACCTGTGAGGGCTTGGTGCCCATCATCGAGCGAGTGCCTCTGTCAAACGAGAAGGAGACCACGATGGGCAGGTCTGTCACGCGGCGCGCGCCCTCAAAAGCGGCGCGTGCTTCGTCGAGGGCGAACATGGTCTCGATCACGAGCAAGTCCGCGCCACCAGAGACGAGTCCGCGCACTTGTTCTTCGTAAGTGTCGGCGGCTTCTTCGTAAATCATCGGGCCGTAAGGTTTCATGATCGACCCGGTGGGTCCCATTGAGCCAGCCACCAAAACATCGGGGTGTCCGGCGGCGGCTTCGTGCGCGATCTCTGCCGCGCGACGGTTAATTTCTTCCACCTGTTTCCCGAGCGGCGACTCGCGCAGACGAATCTGCGTCCCGCCGAAAGTGCAGGTCAGGATGATGTCTGCGCCTGCGTCTACGAAGGATTTTGCCAGCGTGTAAATTTTTTCGGGTTGATCCAGCACCCAGCCCTCGGGAATGGCGCCGCCGATCAGGCCCACTTTTTGCAGATTTGTCCCTGTGGCCCCGTCCGAGACCAAAACGCCGCTGGCTTTTAAGCGGTCATGAAATTTCGACATGCATTCCTCCGGTCATAAGATTGTGGGAGTATACCAAAAGAGGCAGTGGGCATTACGCCGCCGAATTGCATCACGGAAAATGTTACTTTCCGATAGGCAGATAAGCCTGTCGGAGGAGCCCCATGATGAGTGTTTCGACAGGCTCAACAACCACCCGAAAATCAAACGTGAGTTGAAAGAAACTGTGCAGTCAAGATAGCTGAAAGCGACCAAGGTTGAAAAGCAGAAAATACTGGATTCGAGTTTTACCTGCTGGATGGCAATGGACAATTGCTGAGAAACTGTCGGCTATCAAGACGAGTCAACTTTGGAAAGTCTTTTTGGAGAGTTCTTGCCGTAGCACGAATTCGTTCGGCAGTTGTACTGCCGACCGAACCATCGACAACAACGCCGCGACGAAATTGTCGCGGCGTTGTTGTATGTGCGAATATCCTTTTGAGTCTTTTCGGCTATGGGGGATTCTGAGTCCCGCTCGGGTTGCTCCAGCCTCTAATTCTCTAATCTCCTAAATTCTCACATTCTCGTTTTACTTTATCACCGCATCACTGGACTTATCCAGCGCGGACACCTGCTCCGCCGTTAGCTTCCAGCCCACCGCGCCGGCGTTCTCCTGCGCTTGGACGGCGTTCTTCGCGCCGGGGATGGGCATCGTCCCTTTGGCGATGCACCAGTTAATTGCAACCTGTGTATTGGACTTGCCGCCGTGGTCTTGTCCAATTTCGGTCATTAGTTTCAGCAGGGGTTGAATCTTTGGGAGGACGGTCCGTGCTGTCGCGGCGCGTGGACCGGGCGGTAATTTTTCGGCGGAATATTTTCCGCTCAAGAATCCTTTGGCAATGGGGGAGTAGGCGATGACACGGATGCCCAACTCGTGACAGCGCGCGAGCAGTCCATTTTTTTCGTTGTGTCGATTCAATAAATTGAACTCCACTTGATTCGACGCCAGCGGAATCCCCTGTCGCGCCAGAGTCGTGTACGCGCGCAGAGTCTGCGCAGGGTTGAAGTTAGAAACGCCGACGGTGCGAATCAGCCCCGCTTTGTGCAAACCCGCCATCCAGTCCATGAAGGTTTCGGGGGAGGTCAGCGGCATCGGTCCGTGA
>VFKQ01000327.1 GCA_009885445.1 Anaerolineaceae bacterium
GCGCGTCGGCGTGGAAGTAAATGTCGGCGTGGGGGTGCGCGTGGCGGTGTTCGTCGGCGTGCGCGTGGACGTGGAAGTAAATGTCGGCGTGGGGGTGCGCGTCGGCGTGTTCGTGGGCGTGCGCGTCGGCGTGAAAGTAAATGTCGGCGTGGGGGTGAAAGTAAACGTCGGCGTTGGAGTGCGCGTGGGCGTGTTGGACGGAGTCCGTGTTGGCGTGAAAGTAAATGTCGGAGTCGGCGTGCGTGTGGACGTGCTGGTCGGCGTGCGTGTTGGAGTGAACGTCGGTGTTGAGGTCGGCGTGCGCGTAAAAGTGGGCGTCGAAGTTGGCGTGAACGACGGCGTACGCGTCGGCGTATTCGTGGGCGTTAAAGTTGGCGTGCGCGTGGGTGTGTTCGTCGGCGTAAAAGTGGACGTGGCCGTGTTGGTTGGCGTGGGCGTAAACGTCTGCGTGGGACGCGGCGTGTTCGTGGCGCTGGCCGTGGGCGAAGGCGTGATGCTCGGCGTTGAAGTGGCGCTCGGCGTGTTAGACGGAGTCCGCGTCAAGGTCGGGGTTTGAGACGGGGTGCTCGTAAATGTTTGGGTGGGCGTAGGCGTCGCCGCGAGCGGTTTTCCAGTCAACGTAAATGAGGCGCTGGACTTCCATTCGGTGCCCACAAAAATTTGTACTTCATACGTGCCGGGCAACCATTCGTGCGGCGCGGGTTCCCAAAACGAATAGGCGCGGCCCACTGTGGCGGCGGACCATTCGTTGGTTTCAAAAAAAATCAGGCTTCCATTGCGGAACCACACGGCCGTCCATTGCGCGCCGGGGGTCATGTTGCGATATTCAAACACGGCATACATGCGTTTGATCGGGTTGCGCCAATCGCTGCGCGGGTTGCGCGCCAGGTTGCCGTTTAATTCGGTGGCGAAGCGAATGCGCAAAATATTCGCCAACGGATTCGGCGTGACGAGGCTGTGCGACAACACCTCAATCGAAAGCGGAAGCACCGGCAAAGGCGTGGGACTGAAATTCGGATCCGTCGTTTGCGTGGGTCGCGGTGTGGAGCTGACGATGACGTTTGCGGGCGAGGCCGTCGCCGAAGGAGTCGCGCTCAGGCTCGCGCTCGTAGCGGGCGCCAGCACAAAAAGCGGACTCCCCGCCCGATACATCAGCCCCCCCACCGTCAACGCAACGAGGCTCAGCCCGATTCCCCACCAGCCCACCACCAACCGCTGACGGCGATGCCGAAAATACGTGGTGCCGCGCGCCAGCCCAATGGCGCGCAGGCCGGCCCATAATAAAAATAAAGCCAGCAAAAAAAGAATCAAGCTGGGCAAATTTGTGTCGCGCAAAAAGTCCATGCAGAGATTGTAAAGGGTAATCGGTAATTCGTAAATTGAAAGAGGCGCGGTGATTTAGGGAATTGGTTAAAACAAAAACGCCTGCCCTTCGTGGACAGGCGTTCGGCGTAACAATGTCAAGTAATCAGGAGGGGCCGCAAACGGCACCAGCCGCCGCTTGGCCGCCACTGCCAGAGGAGGTTGCAGGAAGACAATTTACATCTGTTAAAGTCGGTGGCCCTCCCGGTGCATTTTCAGTGATATCCAAGTGCTTATTCGTACCATCAGCCTGATTCAGGCGCATGAGGCGCGGGGCAGTCCATTCTTGTAATTTGTTATCCATGATTTTTTCTCCTACGAAATGATTGATTTATTTTACATGCGGAAGTTGATTTCAGCAAGGGGCAAATTCGCAAACAAAAACGCCTGCCCCAATGGACAGGCGTTCGGCGTAACATAGTCAATTGCTCAGGAGGGGCCGCAGGCGACTGCAACGCCACCACCGCCAAAAAAATCTAAGCTGCCGGGAGAAGCGCAACCACCATTGATTGTTTGATATCCCGGGACAAAAGTTACACCTTCAGTCCCAGCGATATGCTTCTCGGTACCCTCGGCGTGATTGAGGCGCATGAGGCGCGGGGCGGTCCATTCTTGTAGTTTGTTGTCCATTGTGAATTCTCCTTTTGAACGATTGCGATGGTTGCACTTTACGGCTAAAAGATAATTTCGGAAAGGGGTAAATCTCAGCGCTTGAATCAAAAATACCAACTCGTCTTGACGCCGCCTGCCCGCTATGCTAAAGTCAGCCTATGCGAGAACTTGTTTTTCTAAAACTGGGCGGGTCGTTGATCACCGACAAAGATAAGGCCTACACTCCCAGGCTAGACAAATTAGCAGAATTAGCCCGTGAAATCAAAACCGCACTAGACTCCAACCCAAACCTGCAGGTGGTGCTCGGTCACGGCTCGGGGTCGTTTGGGCATGTGGCCGCCAAAAAGCATGGCACGCGCGATGGCGTGCAGACGCGCGAACAATGGCTGGGCTTTGCTGAGGTCTACTTTCAGGCGTCACAGTTGAATCGGCATGTGGTCGAGGCGCTCGTCGGTGCGGGACTGCCCGCCATTTCACTGCCGCCCTCCGCTTCGATTGTGTCTGACAACCGAAAAGTTGTGCGCCACAACGTGGACGTAATCCGCCGCGCGCTGGAGGCGGGTTTGCTCCCCGTGGTGCAAGGGGACGTGGTCTTCGATGTTTCGCTGGGAGGAACAATTCTTTCGACCGAGGACTTCTTCGCCTTTCTGACGGGCGAACTCGCCCCGTCGCGGATTCTGCTGGCGGGCATCGAGGCTGGCGTGTGGGCAGACTTCCCGGGGAGGACGCGACTCGTAAGCCGAATCCGCTCGGGGGGCGGCGAGGCGCGCGCAGGCATCGGCGAGTCGGCAAGCACCGACGTCACTGGCGGGATGAAGGCCAAAGTGGAGCAGATGCTTGCATTGGTCCAAAAAAATGAAGGGCTGAGCGCGCAAATTTTCAGCGCCGAAGAAAACGGATTTCTGACGCGCGCATTGCAAGGCGAAAATGTGGGCACGTTGTTGACGGCGTAGCCGTAGGGGCGACCCGCCCAGCGGGCGGCAGACTCTTTGTTAAACCTTGAAGGGTCGCCCTTACGATTTTTGCTAAGACCTCTTGCGCGTTTCTTAAATTTTTTGATAATACACAAAATCATTTCACATTCAAGGAGAATCGATGGCTACGAAAAAGAAAGTAACAAAAAAGGCAGTGAAAGCAAAGAAACCTGTGCGCAAAGTTGTGGTTACGAAGTCCCCGCAGGGGAAGAAGAAGGCCGTGGTTAAGAAGAATGCCTTCAAGGCCACGAAATTAAAACTGCTACGCCCGGTGCCCTCTGATATTGATATTGCACAGGCCGCAAAAGTAAAGCCGATTTTGCAAGTGGCCGAAGAGTTGGGCATTCGCGCAAACGAATTGGAATTGTACGGGCCGTTTAAAGCAAAAGTGAAACTAGAAATTTTGGAGCGCTTGAAGAATCGCCCGAACGGAAAATATATTGACGTGACGGCCATCACGCCCACGCCGCTGGGCGAGGGCAAGACCACCACCACCGTGGGTCTCTCGCAGGCACTGGCCGCGCATCTCGGCAAAAAAGTTGTCACCGCGATTCGCCAACCTTCGATGGGTCCCACGTTTGGCATCAAGGGCGGCGCGGCGGGCGGCGGATATTCGCAGATCATCCCGATGGAGGATTTTAATTTACACCTCACTGGCGACATCCACGCGATTAGCGCTTCGCACAATCTCGTCTCGGCGGCGCTAGACGCGCGTGTGATGCACGAAAAACAACAGGACGACGAAAAACTATTTAACGCGCTGTGCCCCGCGAATAAAAAAGGCGAGCGACGATTCTCCCGCGCGATGTTACGGCGACTGGAAAAGCTCGCCATTAAAAAAACAAACCCCGCCGATCTGACTCCCGAGGAGCGGGCTCGCTTCGCGCGACTCGACATTGACGAAGCGACCATCACCTGGCGGCGCGTGATCGACATCAATGATCGCTTCCTGCGCGAAGTGCAGGTGGGACTCGGCAAGGATGAAGCTGGCTTCGAGCATCGCTCGGGTTACGACATCAGCGTGGCATCTGAGATCATGGCCATTCTCGCTCTGACCACTTCGCTCGAAAACATGCGCGAACAATTTGGCAAGATGGTGGTTGCCACGGGCAAACGCGGCGACGCCATCACTGTGGAAGATCTGGGCGTGGCTGGCGCAGTGACAGTATTAATGAAGGATGCCATCAAGCCCAACTTGATGCAAACGCTCGAAGGCAACGCGGCCTTCGTGCATGCCGGTCCATTTGCCAACATTGCGCACGGGCAGTCCTCCATCATCGCAGACAGAATCGCGTTGAAGCTGGCCGATTACGTGGTTACTGAATCCGGCTTTGGTGCAGATATTGGCATGGAGAAATTCTTCAATATCAAGTGCCGCTACTCAGGACTCGTCCCACACGTGGTGGTGATGGTGGCCACCGTGCGCGCCTTGAAGATGCACGGCGGCGGACCCAAGGTTGTGGCGGGTAAACCATTGGCCGCAGAGTACACCGAGGAGAATTTGGATTTGTTGCGCAAGGGCATGGTCAATCTCGAGCGTCACATTCAGAATGCGCGCAAGTTTGGCATCAACGTCATCGTGGCAATCAATTCCTTCGCCACCGACACCGAGGCCGAAGTGGAATTGATTCGCAAATCTGCAATTGAGTTCGGCGCAACCGACGCCATAAAATGTACACACTGGGCCGACGGCGGCGCAGGGACGAAGAAGCTGGCCGAGGCTGTGGTCAAGGCCGCAGAGCAGAAGAGTAACTTTAAGTTTCTGTATCCGCTGGAAGATTCGATCAAAGACAAGATCGAAACCATCGCCCGCGAAATTTATCGCGCCGACGGTGTGGACTACACCCCCGAGGCCGAAGAGCAGATTACGCGTTACACGCGCCTGGGCTTCGACAAACTGCCCATCTGCATGGCCAAGACGCATCTATCCTTCAGCACCGACGCGACACTCAAGGGCGCGCCGACGGGATTCCGCGTGAAGGTGCGCGAAATCCGCGCTTCGGTGGGCGCAGGCTTCCTCTATCCGATTCTGGGCGACATGCGCACCATGCCCGGCCTGCCGACCCGTCCGTCGTTTTACGACATTGACTTGGACATGGAAACGGGCAAAATTCTCGGGTTGTTCTAAGCGACTGTTTCTTAAGTCCAAACGACAAAAAAATCAAGGGCATTAACCACAGCCCACAGGGTTATAAAGAACACGGAGTCCACAGAGATTTTTAAAGGTTTTTCTCCGTAATCTGCCCTGGCACCGCCCGCCAGGGCAGGTGTGTGATCTCTGTGGTAAAAAAGCCTTTAAGAAACTAGTCACCCGACAGTTTGGTCGAAAGGAACTCTGCTGGTCGAGCGATGTCCTGACCGAAGGTGTCGAAGGGTAGGCGGTGGGTTTCGATACGCCAAGTACGCTACTCA
>VFKQ01000155.1 GCA_009885445.1 Anaerolineaceae bacterium
TATTCGGCGTCGTGGCCAAGTGGTAAGGCAAGGGTCTGCAAAACCCTCACCACGGGTTCGAATCCCGTCGACGCCTCAAATAGTCCAAATGATTAACGCCGCGAGGCGTTTTTGTTTTTAACCACGGGGTTCCCCGCAGGGGGGACAATGCGAATCCCGTCGACGCCTCAAATAGTCCAAATGATTAACGCCGCGAGGCGTTTTTGTTTTTAACTGAATAAAAAAAACGGGATGAGCCATGGCTCATCCCGTTTCGCATTACTTAGCTCACCTTACGCAAGATGTGTGGAATGCGGACTTTAGGCCGCGTTTTCGGCAAGAAGCGGGCTGAAGCCCGCCCGCACTCCCCATTCAAAAACATGCGGCTTAACGAAAACTGCGTAAGGTCAGTTACTTCACCCGTAGAAATCTTCGCTTGCCCACTTGTAGAACACCCGGGTGAGGAAAGGCCGCGTCGGCTTTTTCAAGAGTCTCGCCATCAAGGCGCACGCCTTTTTGTTCCAGCAAACTGCGCGCCTTGCTTTTACTTTCCGCCAATTTCGCATTTAGCAACACATCCAGAACTGTCTCGCCAGCGCGCAAATTATATTCCGGCATTTCATCGGGTGTTTCTTTTTGTTGAAAAGTACGCACAAAACCTTCCTGCGCCGCGTCGGCAGAGACGTCACCATAAAAAATGCTGGCGATCTCGCGCGAAATTTTCATCTTGGCATCGCGCGGATGCATTGATCCATCCGCGACGCCTTTTTCAATCGCCACAATTTCTTCAGGGCTGAATCGTGACACAAGACGGAAGTAGAGTCCCATGGCCACGTCTGGAATCGACATTACTTTTCCATACATGTCTTCCGCCGTGGTGATGATCGGAATTACATTGCCCGTGGATTTCGACATGCGTTGCACGCCGTCGGTACCCGGCAAAATTCCAGTGATGATTCCAACCAACGGCTTCTGACCCAGCGCCTCCTGCATTTTGCGCCCGGCAACAATAATATTAAACAATTGGTCTGTGCCGCCCACTTGCACATCCGTCTCCAGCGCGAAGGCGTCGTAGCCCTGCATCAGCGCGTAAAAGGTCTCGTGCAAAAATATAGGCTCGCCTTTCTCAAGTCGGTTCGCAAAATTTTCACGCGCCAAAAATTGTTGAACGGTGAAATTCTGCCCCAGGCGGATTAAGTCTACCAGCGTCAACTTTGACAGCCACTCCCCGTTCTCGCGCACCGTGGTGCGGGTTCTGTCCAACACGCGAAACGCCTGCTCGGAGTACGTGCGCGCATTGGCGGCCACCTGCTCATGCGTCAAAATCGGGCGCGCCTTGTTTTTATCAGACGGGTCACCGACGAGCGCCGTGTAACTGCCAATCAAAAAAGTAACCTCATGCCCCAAATCTTGAAACTGGCGCAGTTTGCGCATGGTGATGGTGTGCCCCAAATGCAAATCCGTGGAGGTGGGATCGTAGCCGCAATACACGCGCAACGGGCGGCCTTCCTTCTGCGCGATTACGAGTCGCTCGCGCAACTCAGCCGTCATTGATTTTTTCAGGGCTTCGTCGCCGTATTCTGTTCCCTGCATGAGCAGGTCTACTTGCTGGTCAACATTCATTGATCACCTCGAAACGATTCTCTTTTTTCACTAGCGCACATTTTTAGCGCGAAGTTGGTAAGGCGCGAAGGTTTTCAAAATCGCGAAGACAATCCTTTGCGCCCAAAATTCTTCCTGCGCGCCCTGCTTTTCTTCGCGGTGAAAAAAATATGAAGTTCCCGATTTTACCCGTATAAATTCAATAGTGCGTCGCTTAATGTGGGGAATCTAAATTGAAAGCCCGCTTCAGTCAGGCGCTGAGGAACAATTTTTCTGCCTTCCAAAATCAAGACGCTCATTTCGCCCAATGGCAGGCTCAGCATAAACGCGGGCAAATGAAACCAGTAGGGACGCTTCAACGTGCGCGCCAGGGTGCGCAGGAACGCGTCGTTCGTGGACGATTCGGGGGCGACCAGGTTGAAGGTCCCGCGCGCCCGTTCACTCTCCAGAAAGAAGCGGATGGCGCCCACTTCGTCCGCCATGTGAATCCACGGCAGATATTGTTTGCCCGTGCCGAGCCGCCCGCCGACGAAGAGTCGAATCGGAAGTTCCATCAATTTCATGATGATATTTTCGCGGGCCAGTACCACCGCTGAGCGGGTTACGACGCGGCGCACACCCATCTCTTCCACGGGCTGGGACGAGAATTCCCAGGCAACGGTAAGGCGCGCCAAATAGTCGTCGCCCGCGGGCGTGGACTCGATTCCATCGCCTTCGCCGCGCAGTCCATAATGATTCACGCCCGATTGTTGAATCAGCGCCTGCGGTTTTTTATGCGCGGCGCGCACGGCTTCGGTAATGGCCTGCCCCGCCCACACGCGGCTGTTCCAAAATTCCTGTTTGCGCGCTTTTGTCCACGGCCAGACAGATGTATTTTTCCCCGCCAAATTAACGATGCCATCCATCTCGTTAACCAGCGGGCCCCAGCCCTCGGGCGTGCGCCCGTCCCAACGAACGGCAGTCGCGCCGAGAGGCAGGACGGCGCGGTCGGGACTGCGCGTGAGCACCCAGACTTTGTGTCCATCGCCGAGGAGCGAGCGCGTGAGAGCGCGACCAATCAAACCGCTGCCACCTGTGATGAGTACGTTCATGAAAAATACTCCCGAAAATGTTCCCAGATTCGTTGTGCTACAAAGTTCCGCACATGCGCACCTGAACCAGAATTCTGATTTTGACTCGTAATTTCTGCCAACAATCGTGTTGCATCACGATAAAATCGTTACTTTGGGAAGTAACGTTGCATCAAGGCCTGATGCAACAAGCGGTATAATGACAAAATTGTGGAGGCTCCATGAAAGAGCCGGTCTTAGTTCTCAACGCAAATTTTGAACCGATTCATGTCTGTAATACCCGTCGCGCCATCGGCTTGATCCTCACAGGAAAAGCTGGCATGGTGATTAATGGCCGCGGTTATATTCACACGGTTTCACAGATGATTCCACAACCTTCGGTGATTCGTCTCGAAGATATGATTCGACGCCCGCGGCCGCGTGTCAAGCTCACTCGCCGCGAAGTGTTCCGTCGCGACAATTATACCTGTCAGTATTGCGGGCGGCGCGACGTGAATCTAACAGTGGATCACGTCCACCCGCGACGACTGGGCGGCACGCACATCTGGACGAATGTGGTGGCGGCTTGTCCGAATTGTAATCACCGCAAAGGCGGACGCAGACCCGAGGAGGCGCACATGCACTTACTGCATGTGCCCAAAGAGCCGCCCGCAAACGCGGCCTACATTTTTGGCCGTCACCTGTCTGAGAATACAGACTGGGAGCCTTACATCAATGGTTGGTAATCACGGTCAGCGCGAGCGGCCGTGATTTTTTTATGCTGGCAGGCAGCAATGGGGGAGCCACGATTTATTTCCTCAACAAGAACGGAATCAACAAGTCGCCAATCTCCTGCGCACCGGTCTGCGGCGCGGAATGATTGCCGCGAACGATTCTGTCGTGCGCCGTGATTTTTCGCGGCGCTGGGACGATCCAATCCTGTGCGGCCCACAAAAATAAAGCGGGGATATTGTCTGACAGAGCAAACGGGTCGACGCCAATCCCGAAGACGACATGCAACATGCGTTTGAGCATTGCGATGGATTGCATGGAAATAAAGCGATACCAATCCAACGCAAGCGGGTGATGCTTAAGATTGAAGGCCAGCAAACGCACCAAAAATCGCAGGCGCGCACCCGAGAGCATCCAGTCGCCGAAGCGAGGGAAACGGGCGTCGAGGGCACCGGCGAAGCGCAGATTCACTCTATGCTGAGGCGCAACTTGCAATGGACAAATAAAAGCGACCCGCTCAACTGCCTGTGGAAATAATTGAGCGTATCGCTCCAACACGCGCGTGCCGGTGGAATAGGCCAGTACGCGCCAACTTGAATAGCCGAGCGCGATGCGGGCGGCTTCCAAAGCGTCTGTGCAGGCACCCAGATAGGGCGCGTCTGGCGGCGGCTCGGGAGAGAGACCAATGCCCGGGAGCTCAATCGTCACCAGCGTGAAATGCTCGCGCAGACGAGGCGCGAGATCCGTCCAGATTTCAAACGAGATACCAAAGCCGTGAACGAGCAGTAAAGGCGGGCCGTGACCGTCAATTTTGTAGTTGAGCATATTCGCGATTATATCCATGTAACTTGTGGGGTGTTCGTGGGGTAAATTGGTCACTCACCTTACGCAAAAATAGCGCAAACTGGGTGAATGAAGAGTGAAAAACTGCTAGTCACCCGACAGTTTGGTCGAAAGGAACTCTGCTGGTCGAGCGATGTCCTGACCGAAGGTGTCGAAGGGTAGGCGGTGGGTTTCGATACGCCAAGTACGCTACTCA
>VFKQ01000391.1 GCA_009885445.1 Anaerolineaceae bacterium
CGCTGCGGGAGTGGTGGTCGAGACCCAGTCCGCTACGGGGGAGGAGTTGATGGTCGACAAGCACGGCTCGCTCGGCGCGGGTCTGCGTCCCCGCCGAGGCGCGACCGCAGGTCTTACAGCATTGCGCAAAGCAATCTCCCGCCAAGTTGAAGTAGAATCAAACCCATGAGCGCCTTATCGTCCGACACCCATCCCAAAATGGAAGCCCTGCAGATCCGCTTATGGCGGCAGGCGAGTCCCACGCGCAAGATGCACATGCTGGCGCAGTTGAATGCCTCCGCGCGAATGCTGGCACTGGCGGGTCTGCGCTCGCAATATCCGCAAGCCAGTGAAGCAGAATTACGGCGCAGATTGGCGAGTCTCATTTTGGGGGAAGAACTGACAAGTAAAGTGTACGGGGAGATTCTCCATGCAAAATGAACCGATTGAAGTCACCCTCAAAGTGACGGATGTTTTTGAAAAACTCGGCGTCCCCTATCTGATCAGCGGCTCGCTTGCCAGCGCGCTCTATGGCATGCTACGCACCACCCAGGATTCAGATATAGTTACCGAAATGCGGCTCGAACATCTCCAGCCGTTTGTATCCGCCTTGCAGGATGAATTCTACGTGGACGAAGAGATGATCGCGGATTCCATCGGGCACAATTCCAGTTTCAACATTATTCACCGCGAAACCATGTTCAAGGTGGATGTCTTCATCCCGCGCGCGCGTCCTTTCCTTCAATCCCAACTTGCCCGCGCCCAAAAGCAGACTTTTACTTTTGATGCACAGGTCAGCGCAAAATTCGCCAGCCCCGAAGATACCATCCTCTCCAAACTGGAGTGGTATCGCCTGGGCGGCGAAGTCTCCGACCGTCAATGGCGCGATGTTCTCGGAGTGCTAAAAACGCGCGCAGGCGAACTTGATCTGGACTACCTGCGCAAATGGGCCGGGGAACTCAAGGTCAGTGATTTATTGGAACGCGCGTTGAAGCAATAATTCGCCCGCCCGCAGACCGCGCGAATTGGAATTCCAAAAGCACATCGCGGAGTTTACCGCTCCCTCAGCGGGGCGCTTTGGCTCGGCGATTACGTGGAATAGCACCTTCAATCCCGTCCCTTCCACCTTCATCCTTCATCTTTTATCCTTTCCCCCAATCCCTCCAAGAGGGACTGAAACAAATATCACGAGCGCCGCTGTAATGATCACTTTCGCGGGTAAGAATTAAACAATCTCACTCCGCTACCTCGTATCGGCCAGTGAGAATACGCGTCTAACGCAGGCGAGCTGTCGTGTATAATGTCTATTGCCATAGACAATTGGAGGCAATATGATAGACGTTCCCATTGCAGAGGCGCACAATCGGCTTTCGGCCCTGCTCAAAAAAGTACAGAAAAGTCCCATCATGCTCACCCGACGCGGCAAGCCCGTCGGCGTGATTCTCTCACCCGAAGAATATGATCGCCTGCGTCAGTTCGAAGCCTACAGCCAGGTGGTGCGGCTTTCGCAATCCCTGCGCGAGAGCGGGGTGAACGCCGCCGAACTGTATCGAACCTCGCGCGACGAACTGCAGGGCAGGCAATGATTCTGGATGCCAGCGTCCTCTTGAGCGCCTTCTTTCCCGATGAAGCCCAGGCGCAGGCCCAGGCCGTTTTGCGCCAGCACGCCGCGGGCCGCGCGCGGTTGAAGGCTCCCACGTTAATCGTCTACGAGGTGACCAACGCCGTCTGGCAGGCCGAGCGGCGCCGACGAATTTCCAACGCGCAAGCAGACGAGATCCTGCAAACCGTTTCGGGGCTGAACATCGAACTGCTCCCCTTCCAATGGGGCGCAAGCCTGCCCCTGGCGCGTAAGTTCAACTGCAGCGCCTACGATGCGGCCTATTTGACTTTGGCCGAGGCGCAGGGAGAGAAACTGATCACTGCCGATCTACGCCTATACAACGCCGTCCACGCCAAATTAAAGTGGGCGCTTTGGCTCGGCGATTACGTGGGATAGCACCTTCAATCCCGTCCCTTCCACCTTCATCCTTCATCTTTACAGCTGAAAGTCCACATCGGCATTCACACTGGCGAAGCCGAACTGCGCGAACTCAATCCCGTCTGTTTGGCTGCGTAAGGTGAGTTGGTAAATCATTTTTTGGAGGCAATATGTTATCAAAAATCTCAAGTAAGTTTCATGGTTGGGCCAAAGGCTGGTGGGTGATTGTTTTCGTCATTCTGGATGGGTTCTTCGTTGTCACCATGTCGTTCATTGGGGCACTGATGAAGAGCGGGACGGGCCTTGAACAGCCTTTAGATTTGATGATCCTCGCCACGCCCGACAAGTTGTTTGCGATGCTTGAGCGCTACGGAGATTCAACGCGTATGTTTTACCGCGGTGTTGAATTGACCGTAGACATCGTCTACCCCATCGTCTACATGCTCGCCTTTGGATTGCTAATCTCGTGGCTATTTCAGCGCGGATTCGCGTCTACAAGCAAAATGCAAAAGTTAAACGTGTTGCCCGTGGGCGCGTGGTTCTTTGACTTACTTGAGAACATCAGCATTGTCATCTTGATTTCGGCCTATCCAGCGCAACCCGTTGCCATCGCCTGGCTGACGTTTACCTTCACCAGCATAAAGTGGCTCTTCGCGGGGGCCAGTATTTTGATGATCGTTTTTGGGTTGGTTAAAGCGCTGTTGAACGGTTTCAAGAAACAGATGTAGCTCAAAAGATGAAAGATGAAAAGTCAGTTCTTTCATCTTTCATCTTTCTTAAACTTTCAACCACCACACCCCCGTACATTCCGGCAATATCAGCCAGTTCTTTTCACTCACCTTATCTGCCAACTCATCGCCAAAGAAAAAGCGACTCAACTCTTCGGCCTCGGCCAGCGACTCAAATTGATAGTCGGTGCGAATCGATTTGAACTGAAAGCCCATCTCGTCCAGCCACGGGTAGAAGTTATGTAAATGCTCCAGCCTGAGCGGAGACTCGTTCCCCGTGCCCAGTGACTCGAAAAGCACAACATGTCCGCGCGGGCGCAAAACACGGCGCATCTCGTCCATCCACTTTTCGAGTTCGTTGCGCCATGTTTCCGAATTCCACACTGCGAGATAACTCACACTCCAACCCGAAACGACCAAGTCAGCGGAATGGTCGGCGACCGGCAGTGCGCGATGGTCCGCAATCTGCACATCCCAATTCGAGAGTCCACTTGCGCTGAGGCGCGAGCGGCAGACGCGGAGCATCTCCTCGGCGACGTCGTAGGCCCGCATCGAGCGCGAACGCGAAGCGAGCAGGAGCGCGAGTCGCCCCGTGCCGGCGCCGATGTCGAGCACATCCAACCCGTCTGCGCGCAAAATTTCATCCAGCGCTTTTTGGATGTTGCCCTGATAATCTTCGCGCGCGATCAGCGCTTCATAGCGCTCGCCGTCGGTTTGATAAATTTTTCTTTGCTGTGCGTCAGACATAATTCTCCAAATTCAATCCTCAAGAATGGTTGCTTTATAAAAGCCTTGCGGTAGATTATAAGTCAACCAATAAAGGAGAACAGCATGGACAATACACCCGAAAAGCAATTTGATTTTTGGCTCGGCGCTTGGGGCGTAACTTGGGGCGAGGGCGGCTCAGGCACCAATCACGTCACGCGTATTTTGGATGAAAAAATCGTGCAGGAAAATTTTGACGGCGGCACGTTTCGCGGTTTAAGTTTTTCGTCTTACGACCCCGAGCGCGAACTGTGGTGTCAGACCTGGGTGGATAATAGCGGCGGATATTTGGATTTCACCGGCAAATTTGAGGACGGTAAAATGACTCTCGCGCGCGACGCCATCGTAAAAGGGGAGCATTGCAAACAGCGCATGGTCTGGTTCGAAATTTCCGAAGATAAGTTCGAATGGAACTGGGAACGCTCCGACAACGACGGCGCAACCTGGCAGGTTAAATGGAATATCCACTACGCTCGCAAGGCGAGTTGATATAATGGCAGGCAAGTAGACACGGAACAATTGACGCAAGCCTGCGTACGCGTATCCTTGAATCAGTGTTTATATATTCATCTTTCATCTTTCATCTTTCATCTTTCATCTTTCATCTTTCATCTTTCATCTTTCATCTTTCATCTTTCATCTTTCATC
>VFKQ01000240.1 GCA_009885445.1 Anaerolineaceae bacterium
TCTGTGAAGCGGTTGATAATGTTGCCCTGCACATCGAACACCCCGATTACTTTAGTACCCACGATCATGGGCACTGCCATTTCTGAGAGTGTGTCAGGCAGCAATGGATTGGGCAGGAAGTCCTGCTCTTTTGTAACATCATTTGAAATGGCGCCTTTGCCGGTCCTGGCAGCGCGGGCTACCAATGAATGTTCGCTGTCGAGGGGCAGACTTCTTTTTTCTGCAACCATGCGCTTGCCAATTTCTCCGGCGCCGGATGCGAGAACCAGGTTTTCACCTTTATCGTCCAGCAAATATACATGTGTGTGATAAAGATTAAAGCGCTCTTTAGTCAAATTTACCACCGAGTCGAGCATTTCCTGGGCATCCAAAATGGATGCCGCGGCGGTGCTGATTTCAGCCACTGTGTCCAATTCGGCTGCGCGTTTGATGTTAATCTGTTCATCAAGTTTACGCTGGGTAATATCGGTACGAATGGCGAGGTATCTTTCGGGCTTGCCTTCGCTGTTCAACAGCGGAACGATGGTGGTGTCCACCCAGTAGTGGCTGCCATCTTTGGCTTTATTGTAGAGCTCGCCGTGGAACACTTTGCCGTTGGCGATGGTGACCCACAGATTGCGAATAAATTCCTTGGGGTGATAACCGGAGTTTAGAATACGGTGGTCCTGCCCAATTAATTCTTCACGCGAGTATTTCGAGATCTCGACGAACTTATCATTGGCGTAGGTAATCTTGCCAGCCACGTCGGTAAAAGCCACAATGGAATGTTGATCCAACGCGAATTTCAAACTTTCCAGTTCGAGGTTGATTGACGTTTTCTTGGTGACCTTTTCCGTTTTGGGTGACTGAACTTTTGATGTGGGTGTTTGCAAAATAGTCATTGTAATACTCCTTAAAAGCATCAAGAATAAGATTAAGATACGGCTAAAATCGGCAGGGAAACGCTAAAGCGCGTTCCTTGACCCACTTTGCTTTCCACGCTGACTTGCCCGCCGTGCTGTTCGGTGATTGTGCCGTAAGGTTTGGGTTCAACCATCACGCCGTGCGCTTCAAAGAAACCCTTTTCTTTGGCAATCAACATTGGATAAAAGCCAGGCCACAAACTCCAACCCACTTTGAGCGGGGGGGGGTCAGCGGCTGGCGCGGCGGATGCGCCGCAGGCGCTCAAAATGAACGCGGCCAAAATCAGGGTGGAAACTAAACGGTGTGCTTTCATGGTGTATCTCCTTAAATCACGAAAAAACGAATTAATCAGCATGTGCCGCGAAACCAATAGGGGCATTATCAATCATCAGCGGCAACGAGAAAGTGAAGCAAGTACCCTTGCCCGGCTCGCTTTCCACGCTGATGACGCCGCCATGTTTTTCAACAATGGATTTGACGATGGCCAGTCCCAATCCGTGGCCTTCAATATCCGTAGTCTGCTCGGTTTTGCGCGTCCGATAAAAGCGATTAAAAATGAGCGGCAGGTCTTCGGGGTCAATTCCATTGCCGTCATCTTTAATTTTGATGATGGCATTTTTTTTCTGGGTTTCCAGCGAGAGCATCACGTTCCCTTTGTTGGGCGTGTACTTGATGGCGTTGCCGACCAGATTTTTCAGCGCCTTGCGCAACTGCGTCGCATCGCCGCGCACCGTGGGGTCGTGTCCGTTCTTCTTGAAGTTTAGGCTCAGTTTATGCTCCCTGGTCTGCGCCTGAAATTCATCGCGCGTCTCTTCGAGCATGGCGATCAAGTTGACTTCATCTTTTTTGAGTTCCATATCCAGGTCCACTTTTGCCATTTCGAGCAGGTCATGCACCATAAAATCCATTTCTTTAGAAGCGGACTGAATGCGCCCGACAAACTCCTGCTGATCCGCGTTGAGCGGCCCAGCCTGAGCCAATAACTGGGCGTAGCCTGTAATGCTGGTAATCGGGTTCTTCAAATCATGTGACGCGCTGGCAATGAATTCGTTCTTCACCTGCTCCATTTTTCTGAAATGAGTTATGTCGTGCAATGTCACCGCGCACCCGCCGTCTTCGATGGGGGCCATCATCGCGGCGAAAACGCGCTGGTCGGGCCAGACCACTTCCCCCGTCTGGGGCGAAGCGGCTTGATAAGTCTGCTCGAGCAGGGCGATCAAAGCGTCGTATCCCTTGCCGCGCGCCAGCGGCAGGCCGAGTTGGGCCGCATAGTCGCTGAACAGCCGTTCACCGGCCGGGTTGATCATAGTCAGACTGTTGCTGGTATCGAACATCAAGACCACATCATTTGCACTGCGCAGGAGTGCGGCCAGCCGCTTCTGTTCGTAGGAGACAATTGAAAACAGGTGCGCGTTTTCCACTGCAATGGCCGCCTGGCTGGCGATGGCCTGCAATAACAGCATGTGTTCAATATTGAAGTAGCCTGGTTCTTCGTGCGCCAGAATTAACAAGCCGAGTAACTCGTGTCGCCCGAAGAGGGGCACAACGACCGCGCAACGAATCTGCTCGGATGGCATACCCGCCCAACGCGGGTCAGAACGGGCATCGTCAATGATGAATCCTTGTTGCTCATTGGAAACTGTTTGCAACAAGCCTTGCGGGAGAGGCATCTCTTCTATGAGAATAGTGTCTGATAAATGATACGTTTTTTGATAAGGGCCGTTCTTGTTGAGAATGACCAGGTAGCCCAATAAAGCGCCCAGCGTTTCAACCGTGCGTTTGAGCAGGATGGTGGAAAGGTCTTCAATATCAATGCGCGCGCTCAATTCCTTGCCAATCTGCGGCAGGAGATTTAACTCGCGGTTGCGGCGGCGAATGACATCCTCCGCCTCCTTCACGCGTAACTTGGTGCGGATGCGCGCCATCAATTCGCGGCGGTCGAACGGTTTCGTCACGTAATCGTCCGCGCCCAGCGTCAGGCCCGATTGCACGTCCACAGGGTCAATGCGCGCGGCGGTCAGAATGATGACCGGGATGTGTTGGATGGTCGGGTCTTCGCGCAATTCTTTCAGCACGGTAAAGCCATCTTTGCGCGGCATGTTGATGTCGAGCAGAATCAAATCGGGCAGTTCGGCGCGGGCTTTTTCGAGAGTCTCCACGCCATCGAACGCAGTGCTGTAGCGGTAGCCTTCGTTTTCAAGATAGCGCGTCAACAGCGACACATTATCGGGCAAGTCATCGGCCACCAGAATGTGGGATACTTTTTTCTCCTGCTTTTCCCGCGTTTCCCCGCTTTCGTTGCGGCTCCAATCCTGCACAATATGCAGGATGGCTTGACAGATAAGTTCCGGGCGCACAGGCTTGGCGATGATTTCGTTGACCTTGAGTCGCCGCGCGGTTTCTTTTAATCCGGGCACATCATAGGCGGTGATCAGGATGGTATGTCGCGGGCGGCCAGCGGGATGGTTCTGTAATTTCTCAATGAGTTCAAGCCCGTTCATTTCGGGCATGATCATGTCGGTGATCAGAATATCGGCCGCGCCGCCCTTCACTTTTTCGAGCGCCTCTTTTGCGCTGGTGGCCGCGATCGCATCCACTTTGGGGCCGAGCTGCGCGATGGCGCGCGCCAGCATGGTGGCCGTGTTGGGATGGTCGTCCACAATCAGCACACGGATGGGGAAAATGCTTGAGCTTGAATTGGCCTTTGTCATCGGTTACATTTTCCCCCGAAATGGCAATCTGAACGTTGGTCTTAGGTGTAGCTTGGTTGGCGAAAGTTGGCGGGCGCTTTAGAGAGTGTTGCTTAAGTCTGATGAAGGCGCCAAAAAGAACCTTAGCCACACAGAACACAGAGATTTTTAAAGGGGTTTTCTCACATCGTCCTGGCGTTCTGTGTCAGGAAAAGTCTCTGTTCGCTTTATAACCCTGTGGGCTGTGGCAAAAAAAGAGTTAAGAAACGCTCTCTCAGCAGGGCTTTTTTCGCCAGAATCCAAGGCTGGCAATCAGGCTCGCAAAACTGACCAAAATTACAACGATCACGATGCCATCTTCGCGGCGGATGGATAATGGCGGCGCGGGCGTTGCCGTGGCGCTGGGCGTTGCGCTTGCCGACGCCGCTGGAATTTCCCACGGCAACAAGGTTGTTGTCACGCTGAAGGTGGGCGTGAGGTTATCGAGTTGGCTCGCGTTTTGGCGGACGAGCAGTTTTTGTGCGGGTTGAATCACATCGTTGGTCAAATGATTGAGTCTGCGAATCTCGGCAATCGTTGTGCCGTATTGAATGGCGATAGACCATAACGTCTGTCCATATTTCACTTCGTGAATCACATCGCCGTCTGGCAGGGGCGTGCTCTTCACCACCGGCACAGAATTTTGCGGCAGGTTGCTATTTTCTGCGTATTGCGTGGCCTCCACCAGGCACGCACTTTGTGTCATGGGCATGCCCGTCAAAATTGCGTAGGCGTCGTATTGCATGTTTCCGCTGGAGGTGCTCCACGCGGTTTCGAGCACCACATAATACGGCCCCGTCCCTGCCACCGCCGCGCCGATGTCGTTGCGATTCGGGGAGAGCATTGTGTTGGTGTGCGGGTCGTCGCCCAACCAAAACGAGATGGCCTGTTCAGTCGTGTCTGCCTGCACCCAATTTTCAGAGCGATAACCATCCAGCGACAAATCGCCGAGCAGTGGATATCCGCGACTGAGCAAATCCTGCCCGAGGGTCATTCCGCACTGACGCTCGTGCCCGACCGCGCCCTCAGTGGATGCCAGCGCATAAGCCTGGTCCTGCGCGACGGCGGTGAGGATGGCGTTGGTCCTGAGCGCGGCGAGTCCGTTTTTGATGCGCAAGTCATTCACAGCGTTGATGATCTCTTCGGCAGTGGGCGCTGGCGCGTCCTGTTTGGGTGGCGAAACGCTCGATTGCGCCCGAGCCGTTTTGAGCGGGGAAAGAACGAAGAGTCCAATTAAGAAGAAGGCGGCCAGGGGTAGAGTCAAGTTTTTTTGCATGAGGATGTCCAGTCGTATGTTGCTGATTGTACGTGAAAAGTAACAGGGAATTATTATTCGCTCCTGAGCGTTTATATAATACCCACGCTCAAAAAATGCGCTTTCCCGCTTCTGAAAGAGCGCATTTTTTGACCGCGCTGGGTATAATGAAAGCATGTTCACAGACCATGTAGAAATTTATGTTCGTTCGGGCCAGGGTGGGGATGGCATGATGCATTTTCGTCACGAGAAGTATATGCCGCGCGGCGGGCCGGATGGCGGCGATGGCGGCAAAGGCGGCAACCTGATTTTTGAAGTGAAGGCCACGCTGAACACGCTTTCAACGTTTCGGCAGAATCAAAAATTTCACGCGCCCGATGGCAAGGCCGGCGGGAGCAATCAGAAGTCGGGCAAGGGCGGCGATGACTTGATTATTTACGTCCCGCCTGGCACTGTGATGTATGACGCCGACACGCGCGAACTGCTCGGTGACTTGACCGCGCCCGGCCAGCAGTTGATGGTTTGCAAAGGCGGGCGCGGCGGACGCGGCAATCAGCATTACGCGACGGCGCGCAATCAGGCGCCGCGCATGGCCGAACGCGGCGAGCCGTTTGAAGAAAAGCGCATCAAGCTCGAGTTGAAATTGATTGCGGATATTGGGCTGGTGGGCGTGCCGAATGCGGGCAAGTCCACTTTGCTTTCGGTGCTGACGAATGCCAAGCCGAAGATTGCGTCTTATCCATTTACAACATTGGAGCCGAATCTCGGCGTGGCGAGTATTGACGATGACACGATGGTGGTCATCGCTGACATCCCCGGCCTGATCGAAGGCGCGGCAGAAGGCGCGGGACTCGGGCATGATTTTCTGCGGCACGTGCAACGCACACGCGTGCTGATTCATTTGTTGGATGGTTTATCAGATGACCCCGTTGCCGATTACAGCCAGATCAATTCGGAGTTGGCTTTGTTCGACCCCAATCTAGTGAAGAAGCCGCAGATTGTGGCGTTAAATAAAATTGACCAGCCCGAAGTGCAGGAACGGCTGGCGGATATTAAAAAGAAATTCAAGAAACAAAAAGTGGAATTCATGATCATCTCGGGTCTGGCGCGCACGAACACGCGCGAATTGCTTTTGCAGGCCGCGCAGTTGCTGGCCGAGACCCCCGCGCTGGAAGATATCGAAGCGCCGATTCCCGTCTATCGCGCGCAGGCGGATGGGCGCGCTTATGAGATTAAACGCGAAGGGACAGACGAATGGCGCATCATCAGTGTTGGCATCGAGCGTTCGGCCAAGATGACTTATTTTGAGCATTCTGGTTCACTGCGTCGCTTCCAGAAAATGCTCGAGCGCCTCGGCGTGGACAAGGCGCTGAAAGAAGCCGGCGTGAAAGTGGGCGACACTGTGTCCATCGGCGATTTTGAGTTGGAGTGGCAGGAGTAGAAAAGAGAGAATAGAGGTGTGCACGCAAAGGTTGTCGCCCCGATTCAGACTTCGGAAATCTTTAAGAGGGTTCTCCGTTTTAGGCGTATCCAGGGAGATTTCCGAAGTCTTTACGCCGAGTCTCTGACATGGTTTGCGTGCACACGAATAGAGAGTCGGGAGTAGAGACTAGCGACTTGGTGGTCGAGCAGTCCGCTGGCGGCGAGGCGACTGAGCGTGGCGGGGTGCGCGTGGCGCAGTGCGGGCGCGAGAACTTTTGAAAACGAGTTGAGCGAGATGATATTTTCTGAGTCGCTGTATGCCGCAAATGGACTGGGCGGCTTTTGAGTGTAGGCCAGCAGATGATAGACCTCGTCGGCGAGGATGAGAAAGTTGTGCTCGCGCGCAAGTTGCATTAATACTTCGCGGCGTTCCTGCGAAAGTGTGCGGCCTGTGGGGTTTTGAAAAGTTGGGATGGTGTAAA
>VFKQ01000399.1 GCA_009885445.1 Anaerolineaceae bacterium
ACTAAACGCGAAACGATTTCGCGCGAGTTCGGGCCGGATAACGCAAAGCCCATCCAATCATCCGAAAGATTTTTGATGGTCACGCCGCTCGAAGGCAGGTACTCGTTGAACCAGCGCATGTGCCACTCTTGCAAATAATATGAAGCGACGATCCAGAAGCGATCCGACGCGAGACGGCTGATGGTCAGGTCGCCCATCAATTTGCCTTTTTGATTCAGCATCGGCGCGAGTTTGATGCGGCCCACTTTCGGCAAATTCGATGCGACCAGATGGTCGAGCCATTTCTCCGCGCCCGCGCCGCTGACTTCGTAACGCGCATAGACGGCGCTCTCGAACATGCCCGCCGCCTCACGCGTGGACATGACTTCTGCTTCGACAAACTCGAACGCGTTCGAGCGTCGCAGGGTGGGATGCTCGACGAAGTCCGTTTGCTTTGCAAAATATTGCGGCGTTTCCATGCCCCATGTGACGCCGTACAGCGCGCCCGCAGATTTCAACGCATCATAATTTGGCGAGATTTTCAACGGACGCCCCGCTGGTAATTCTTCATTCGGATACGAGATCACAAAACGACGCGCATAAAATTGCGCAGTCTTCGCTTTGAGATATGCATCATTGGAGGCAAATTTTCCATAACGCGCAATGTCCATGCCGAAGATGTCGTGACCCGGGTCGCCCTCGATCATCCAGTTAGCGAGAGTTAATCCGATGGCGCCACCTTGCGAGAAGCCGCCCATGCAACCGCAGGCCACCCAATAATTTTTGAGTCCCGGCGCCGGACCGACCAGCGGATTCCCATCCGGCGTAAACGTGAACGCGCCGTTGACCCATTTGCGAATTCCGACGTTTTGCAAAACGGGGAAGCGCTTGAATCCAATTTCCAACTCTGGGGTGATGCGCTCAATATCTGGCGGGAGCAGGGTCATGCCGTAATCCCAATCCGCGCCCTCGGTCTTCCAGTGACGTGGATTTTGTTCATACACGCCCAGCAGAACGCCTTTGCTGTTGGGTTGCAGATAGGTGAAGCCTTCGAGATCGGTGACTGAAATAATTTCATGGTCGAGCGCGGCGAGTTCGGGAATATCTTCGGTGACGAGGTAATGATGTTGCATGGGCGTGACGGGCAAATTGATTCCCGCCATGTTGCCCACTTTGCGCGCCCATAACCCTGCGGCGTTAACGACATGTTCGGCGCTGATGGTGCCTTGCTCGGTGACGACTTTCCATTTTCCATCTTCTAATTGATTTAATTCAATGACGCGATTATTCAACACCACTTCGCCGCCGCGTTTTTTTGCCGCGCCTGCATAGGCGTGGGTGGTGCCGTGCGCGTCCATGTAACCTTCAAACTCATCGTACAACCCGCCGATGACATCTTTGAGGTCGGTGATCGGCGCGAGTTTTTTAATTTCCTCCGGCGTGATGAGATGTGTTTCCATGTTCATGGTTTGGAAGCGTGACTTCTCGGCCTTGAGCATTTCCCAACGCTCGGGCGTGGTCGCCAAACTGACGCCGCCGGTCATGTGCAGGCCTACGTTCTGTCCGCTTTCGGATTCGATCTCTTTGTAGAGTCGAATCGTATAGCCCTGCAAACCCGCGATGGTCGGGTCGTCGTTCTGCGCATGGAATCCGCCCGCCGCATGCCAGGTGGAACCCGAAGTTAACTCGGCGCGTTCAACCAGCAAAACATCCTTCCAGCCGAATTTTGTCAGATGATACAAAACGCTTGCGCCAACAATGCCCCCGCCGATAATAACAACTTGGTAGTGTGACTTCATGGATGGGTCTGCTCTCGAAGGAAAGATATTTTTGTTAGCGAACGGCTAGCGTCTGCCCCTGCTGAGAATTAAACGCGGCTGTGTTGGGCAGTGCTTTTACGCGGCACCTAGCACAACTTCCGGGTGATATAAATAATCCTGCACCTTTTCATAAAATCTGCCCATGTGGATTCCATCCATGACAGCATGATGTCCTTGTACGCCTAGCGGCATCTTCAATATGTCGCTCTCCTTGAAGCATTTTCCCCACGCAAAGCGGGGTACAGAATCCCCTGGGTGTAACTGCATGGGATGGGTAAAGCTTGTGAATGATACCCAGGGTATCGACGTCATGTACAACATATCATCCTTCTCGGGATTAACTTCTAGATCAAGATGTGCTTTCACTTCCGCAATATTCTTTTCAGCTCTCTTTGCAAACTCGGAAAAATTCTCAACATACCCAACGGTACAAAAGCTGAAGATATCTTTGTCGATCAATATTGAAAAACTGGGGCTCACGATCTCGTGCTCTACAACTTGATCCTCGCGGATGCGATACTTAAATTCTGGAATCGCATTCGAAGCCCGGGAGATGATGTACACCATGGATACGGTTAACGAATATCCATTGCGCTTCACAAATGGATAGAATGCTGTCACATCGACGTTTACACACATACTGAAGTGCGGGTGATTAAAGGTGCTAAACAATTTAAAATGATCGTGTCGCGACCAAGCCTGCATATCAATATAGCGCATATTTCACCTCTTGCTCAGTAAATAAATTTCAATTGCACGGTTGTATCCGAATTCCGCTGTCCAGCGCTTTGCGCGTGTGGAGCGCGGAGCTGGGGCAGGCGCTTCGACACCTTCGGTCAGTACAAGCGTGGATTCTGTTCGGGAGCGGGAAAAAAGTACGAAGCCAGCCTGATCTCACGGGGAAAAATGCATGCGCGAAGCGTGCCGCTGAATCCCAAACGTCAGGCGCGCGCTTTGTGAGGCGCTTTTTGGGTCCAATTATAGCGTTCCGCTTTCCCTGAATTTTTTAACTAATTTTGTCAAATCATCCTCTGAAATCAATTGCTCAAATCCACTTCCTGGGCTGTGCCTGATGATTTTATAAACGATTTCTTGATATTCATCTGGATACGGGGATTTCATTTCAAGCACCGTCTCTAACCCGCCAATTATTTCTTGCGCGATTTCATCAATACCTCTCATGACTGTTTTCAACTCTGCTTTGATTGTAGCCTGAAATGTCGGCGCATTTCCTAACATTTTCCCTTCTTCTGCAAACCCGCCAGTAAATTTGATAAAAGAATCATAGTGAACTTCTGTGGTTCGAGGCCAGTTCTTTAACATCAAGTTGTATGGTTCATCCATGCTTTCCCCACCTAATCCACGCGAGTCACTGCGGAGTATGACGGTTGGTTTCCCTAAAAACTTCGCCAACATGAATTCAACTACGGTGCCCGCATCCAATTCCAGCCCATCAAAGCGTGCAAGAACCAGATCAGACTTTACAATAATTGCTAAGTCTATGTTTCTAATATAGGAAGCAATATCCGGACGATCTAATTCCCGCAATTCATTTGACTGCGGAAGAATTAACTCAAATTTACCGTCGGATTGCCTCCACACAGAATCTTTAATAAAAACATTCGTTGTTAATTCATGTTGAGTGAAAAGGCCCCCCGCTGCATAGACCGTATATTTGTTTTCAACTGGTTCATCCCTCGCCAGGTTTCTTTCGGTGCGTTTTGACATATTATTTCCTCATGACATTTCAACTAACACCCAACGGTTGCGCCTGCGCAGCGCACTTTCAGGTGCCTCTTTGGGACGTTGGCGCGGGTACTTCGATAAGCTCAGTGACCGCGCTATGTTAGCCATCTTCTCCCTAGCCTGCTCTTCTCATTGATAGACCAACATCAAATCGTAGGTTGCCATATACCCTTCACATAAGTAGCTTCTGATGCGCCCGGCCAGGGCGGCATGGTTATGCAAATGAACTTCAAGTCCACGTCTGAAATATTTCGGTATTGAAATGCTGTTCCTACTGGAATATCAATGGATGTGCCTGGAACAAGAACAGTGATACTGCTCTCTTTGCCGTCATCTCTCCAAATCTCACCATGCCCCTCCAACACATACCAGAATTCACTCACTGTTGCGTGAACAGTCGCTTTATTTATTTGGTGCGGAGGAACTGTGCTATGGATCATCCCGCCCGTTTTGCCATCCATAAGGATGCGAATATCTGCACCTGCTGGCGATTTCCTGTCGGATTTCTGTGGAAGCATTGTTGTCTTCATACTTCTCTCCTCAAATTTCATCTACTGCTTTTTTGAAGCATCAGTTCAACACATTCAAGGCACACGGGTAAACGAAACACTGACTCAAGAGGGGATGATGGCAGTACACAATTATTATGGACAAAGAAGATGGCTAACGGTTTACGTCGCGGAGCGTGGCGCTGGGGCGGGCACTTCGCCACCTTAGGTCAGTACAAGCGTGGACTCTGTTTGGGAGCAGGAAAAAACTCGAAGCAACGTTCGCAAAATGACTCTAGGTCGTATTCCGACATCACTTCTCGCAGGCAAACCTGGCCAGCGCCTCTTGCAACAAACTCTGCCCCGCGCCGTCGGTGGGGGAGTAGACCTTCCAGGCGAAGACGCGGTCAGCGCAGACCCAGCCGGCGACCATGCCGAAGGGGAGCACGGGCGAGGCGGTGGAGCTGATCGGGCTGGCCAGCACGTTTAGTTCACGCACCAATTGAATATCGAGATTGCCCACGCGCGTGTCGAGGCCGTCTTCGAGAATCAAGTCCATCAAGAATTGCGGGTCAGTGCTCCCGGGCGCGTATTGCCAGATTAACTGCACGAACAGATTCGCGTTGAAGGCGGCCAGCAGTCCCTGCGAGTAGGTGCTCGGCGAGGCCGGGTTCTGTTGCGCGCTGACGTCGAAGAACGAAACGTCAGCGGGGTGCGCGATGCAAAAACTATATTCGCAAAACAATCCGCTTAAACTGACGGAGGTGGGGCGCGGATAGGGTGTATACGTCGGCGCGGAGGTGGCCGCCGGAATCGCGGCAATCGTGGCCGCCACTGATTGGCGGATGGCGGCGTTGGGGTCGGGAGTCACTTTGGGGGAGCAGGCGCCGAGGGTCAGCGCACCCGCTACGAGGGCGGAAAGAAGCGTGTGGTTGAGTCGCATGTTGCGATTATATTGCGTTAAGCAATCTCCCGCCATGAGTGACATGACGGGAGATTTGATTCGAAATTTGCGCGGGCGATTTTCAGGGTTGAATAGTGGCGGCGGGAATCACTTGTGTGCTCGAAATTGGCGCGATGTTTGATGAGGCGGTGTCTTCGATGGTGGCGAAGGTGTAAATGCCCGTCAGCATGATCAGGGTCAGCATGGCCGCGATGGGGAAGTAGACCCGCTGTCGGCGGCGCAAAGTGGCGGGGTCGGGCATGCGATCCGCGGTGCCCGACTTGATGTCCTCGAGTTCGAGCGGATGATCCTCGGCTATTTCCTCTGCGCTGATGTTGCCCGTCCACATGGATTTGTTGACGCGCTTGATGTGTACGTTATACATGTGCCAGATGAGGATGGCCAGCACGGCCAGCACGGCTTCGCCGCCATGCGCGGCTTTTGCGGCAGGCACGAATTCACCGGGGAGGTACATGGTGGCGGTGATGGGATTCCACATGATGAAGCCCGTGACGCCCATCACCGAATATCCCCAAACGAAAGCCCAGTATTCAAATTTTTCGTCGAAGGTGTAGCGTCCCATTTTGGGGAAGGACTTTGCCAGCCCGAGGTTGTAAAGCAGTGCCTGCAGGCCGTCTTTCGCGTCCTGCAAGGAGATCATCATCGACATCTTTGAGCGCAGGACAAAGATATGGTATCCGATGTTCAACAGGTGATACATGACGGCGAACATCACCAGTACGGAAGTTAAGTGGTGGATGTCGCGCAGGTTTTCAATGCCGCCGAGGAGTTGCACGATGAAAGTACTGATTGCAGAGGTGGGATATTTTTGCGGCAGGCCTGTTGTGGCAAGTAATACAAAGGTGGTGATCAAGACAATGTGTTCGATTCTGCGCGCAACAGGAAAGCGAACGTAGGTTGTGGTTTTGTCGCTCATGAGTGCTTGACTCCTTTTGCGCGATTGACCCTGCGCCTGTAAATGTCGGTCAGGATGTAGAAAATCATGCCGCCGATGATTCCTGGAATCATGATCTTATAGAAAAGGTTGACGTAAAAGACGATTGGATAATGTTCGGGGCTGGCGGTGTAGTGGTGCATCCACGCGTCGGGGAAGTTGGGAGTCGCGCCAGGATGGCAACGCTGACACTTGATCAGCAAATTCTCGCGCAGTGCAATGCCTGTTTCTGGATTGTCCACTTTCGAGATGTCGTGCACGCCATGACAGTCACTGCACACGGCTTTGTCAGTGGCCTCATCGGGGAATTGCTCCGAGAAAAGTTTCACCGTTGTGCCGTGGAAATCGGATACATACGTGTTCACCACATTGGTGGACAAGCCGTACTTATCCATGATCGACGCGTCGCTGTGGCACTCGGCGCACAGTTGCGGAGTGGTGTTGCGAAAATTTGCCGTGGTCGGGTCGCTGATGTTGTGCGTCTTGTGGCAGTCGGTGCAGACGGGCACATCCACGTTGCCTTCCTGGGTCAGCGCGTTGCCGTGGACGCTGGTTAAATATTGATCGTAAATATCGCCGTGACACTTCGCGCAGGTTTGAGGCACATGCACGCGCGCGCTGATACTTAACTCGCCGCTTGTCTGGCCGATGATGCGCGGTTGTGTGTGCGGATTGTGGCAGTCTGCGCAGACGGGCGCATTCTCGTTGCCCTCGCTGAGGGCGGTCTGGTGCGCGTCCTGCGCGAGATTTTCGTATTGGTCGGCGTGACAATCTTTACACGAGTTGTAAAAACTGACTGAGAACGCGCGCGCGCTTTTTTCATTCACAGTTGGATGGGGATATTCGCTGATGTTGCTGTGACAATCTGTGCATAGCAGTCCCTCTTTCGCATGCACTGATTCGCCAAATTGTGTGGGATTAATTGTGGCTGGCAGACTGTCTGCGCCGAGGGCGAGAGTCAGCCCCTCTTGCTGATGACAGGCGAGGCAGAAATCATTCGTAGCCTGCGCGGACCGTGGAGCGGGCGCCGCTTTCACGGTGCCGGGTGCCACGCTCAAGGCGTAGATAAAAGCCACGAGCAGGGCTAACCCGCCCAGAGCAAAGAGCGAGGCGATGAGGGGCGTTAGCTTGCGGGGCGGGCGAACAATCCTGGGTGTGTCCATTGCAATCTCCGCGAGAAGAATCCTTCTATTTATAATATTATTTTAAGCTGGGGCGGATTTTTTTTGCAGTGTCAAATATCACTGATTTTGTGTGATTAATCGAATTTGCCCGTAAAAAAACAAATGGCGGACGTTGCCGCCCGCCATTTGTTTGATGCTCAGCCGTTAGGGCCGAATGTAGGTGCTCACGTCGCCGCCCAGGTCTTCGATCGAGTCGATCAAAATCTGGATGATATAGCGCGGGTTGTGAACGTACACGCCCGGGTCTTTCTGGCTGTATTGGTAGTTGAACGCGGCGCGCAGCAGGCGCGGCGTCCACGTGGCGTAGGATTTGCCTTCCGCATTGAAGAAGTACGGGTAGGCAACAGGCTTGTACTCAATGGCTCCGCCATTGGCCGCCGCGTAGATTTGAATCTGCGCGTAGAGTGCTGAGGCCAGCGTATCCACTTCGCCCTTCATGCCTTCGCTCACGTCGCCGTCACCGTCGAAGTCCACTTCTGTTTCGCGGATGGCCGTCGGGTCGCTGGTGCCGTGGCAGGTTTCGCAGGATTCCACTTTCGGCTCAAGCGCGTGGACGTCGTGACAGTCCTGGCACTTGTTCATCTTGCCGGCAGGGTCAGCGTGCATGTTCTGACCGACATAGATTTTGCCCTCGTACTGATACGCGCCCATCACATCGCCGCCGAAGAGAGTCGCGCCGGCCGCGAAGTAGTGGATGTTCTTGAAACGAATCGCCGCGTCGACTGTGTCGGCGTCCTTGCCACGCAGGGCGTTGTTCACGCTGGTGGTGGACTCGCGTCCTTGATGGCAGGAGATGCACAGGTTGGAATCATCGGCGATGAACTTGCCGTCGGCATCCTTGCCGCCGAACGAAACCGTCTTGCCGCTGGGGAAGATGACGGAGGCGACTGTGTAGCGATCGCCGCCAGCCTGGTCGATGTGGCAGGTGGTGCACAGATAGCCATTGCTTGAAGGCAGGTTTGCCAAACCAGTAATGACCGTGGTGCCACTGCCTGTGACGACGGTAGTGCCGCCGTTCTTGAGGTAAGTGGGCAGGCCTTGCGCGGTGTGGCACTTCACACAACCGAATGGCACGTTGTAAACGGGGTTGCCATCGGCATCGAAGTCCCAATCGCGGAATGGCAGAGTGTTACCAGCGAAGTGACCCGCGTCTGTGCGCGCCAACTCGCTGACGTCACCGCCCAGGTCAGCGACCGAGTCGTAGAGCAATTGCACAATGTACTTGTTACCGTGTGCAAACGCGCCGCCGTCCTTCAACGAGACTTGATAGTTGTAAGCGGCCTTGAGCAGGCGCGCGGTCCATGTGGAGTAGGCGCCTTCGCCTTCATCGGCTGTGCCATTTGCATTCGCATCAGTGAACCAGTAGGGATAGGTATCTGTGTTGTAGACAATGGCCGCACCGGCAGTGTCTGCGGCATATTTCTGAATCTCGGCATACAGCGATTCCTGCAGGCCTTCGATTTCATAATACATGCCTTCTTCAGCATTGCCGTCACCGTCATAGTCCGGGTTCGAGCTGACCATGCGGATGTCTTTCAGATCATCCTCGGTGGCCACTTCTTCATGACATGTGGCGCACTGCTCGATTTTTACTTTCAATGTGTGCGGGTCGTGGCAACCAATGCAAGAATCATAACCGGCCACATGCGTGTTCTTGGCGTCGTAAGTCATGTCTGTGTATTCATAACCGCCATGTGTCATGCCACCATACAGCGTGGCCGCCGCGGCATAGTAATGCACATTGCGGAAACCGAAGAACACATCCTTGCCGGCGTCATCCTTAATCGACGCGACGACTGCATCCACATCAGTGACGCCGAAGCGCTCGATCTGCGCGTCCACGCTGACCTTTGACTCGCGGCCTTGATGACATTCCATGCAACGCACATCGTCACCCGCGGTGATGGTCACTCCCGAGGGGAAGGTGACTGTCGTCTTGGTGAAGGTGACTGCGTTGTGGCAGGCCACGCATTGAATGCCTTGCGAGTCTGCGGCGGCAACAGCGGCATCCACCTTGCCGGCCTCAGAACCGTCGGCGCCGATGAAATCGCGATAGCCCGCACTGGTGTGGCACTTCGCGCAGGTGGTGGGCACGCCATTTGGATTTTCGGCGACATCGTCCCAGCGACGGAAGGGATCGTCGTCGACGTTATTGTGCGCGGAACCAAACCACGCATCGTAATTCGGGACGGCGGCTTGCGCCACGAAGGGAGCGGGAGTCGCTGACGGCGCCTCGGTGGCCTTTGGAGCGCAAGCCGCCAATAGCGCGGCCAGCACGAGACAGACTCCCAGCACAATCAGAACTTTATTCAGCTTCATAGTTGCACTCTCCTTTCCATGTTTCGGTGGATTCCAGATGAATAAGATTCGTTTTGTTGTCCGAAACAAAGCACGCGCATGGGGGCGCTTACGGATAAATTCTAAATGAGCGCCAGATTAATGGACAGTTAATTTCTGTCTCTCTTTGCAGTGACATATGTCACGGAACGAGACCGCTGTATTTCTATTGGTAACTGGCGAATATCGTCTTTTGACCTTGCGCATCGAACGCGATGATGTCGACTGGCTGGGGCGATGAGTCTGCCATGCCCGGGGGACCAATCTTTTGTATAGGATTGCGCTCTCTAGCGCACTTATGCA
>VFKQ01000318.1 GCA_009885445.1 Anaerolineaceae bacterium
CATTTTTAAAATTATCATCGTGTTCTGAATCGTGCGGCCTGGTCAAGTTTGGAGGCCAGCCATCTTGTGTTGGGATTATTGATTATACTGAGCACGGTCAGTTTCTGCGCTTTTCTCACCGCGAAGGCCGCGAAGGATATTTGAGAGCCCGAAGGCTTGCCTTTTATCCCTTTCATCCGTGGTTAAATTTGCCGATTCTCAAAATCGCAATTTATGACCGTGCGCGGTATAGTAAACCGGAATCGCCAGCCAAAAGCGATTCCGGTTTAGATTTTTGAGTTACGGCGTGGGAGCTGTGACCAGGCCGATCCAGGTGAAGACGCGCTTCTCGCTGGCGGTTCCGGCCACGCTCCAAATGGGTTGCCCCTGTTCGTCGACTCCAGTCTGACGGACGGGGACGACCCACCAGCGCATAATGTGCGCCACGCTGTCGTCGGGTCGGAACGTCGTGGGGACGATGTACTTGGTGTCGGTCACATAGTCCACGATGCGGCGGCCCTGATCTGCAGTGACGTCTTCGATGATGATCTGGTAAGCCTCGCCTGGGCGCAGTGTGCCGAGGGACGCCCACTGCAAGGTGACGATGTCATGCGCGAGGGTGAAGGCCGCGCCGTCAATGGGCAGTAATAAATTCGGGGCCGGATAGGGCGGAGGAATCGTCGGCGTCGGTGAGGGGCCCGGCGTGGGTGCGCGCTGACAAAGTGGAATCAGCAATGTTTGCCCGAGTTGCACCGAGTCTGAGGGCAGGTTGTTGAAGGAGCGAATCGCTTGCATTGAAACTTGATACGCGTTGGCGATTCCGGAAAGTGTGTCGTTGGCTTGGACGACGTAGCTCGCGGTCTGGCAGGCTTCCCTCGTGGCGTCACCCGCTTCGAGCGTGTTGGTGGGCGGCGCGGGTTGAGTCGCTGTGGGGTAGGGGACTTTAATCGGCTGGCCTTCGCGCAGGGTCAGGCATTGCGAGTCGAGATTGTTGAGAATTACGATGCTCTGCACAGAAATGCCAAAGAAGAAGGCGATGCCGCCGCAAGTGTCACCGGCTTTGACGGTGTATTCAAAGGGTGGTAGCTCGGTGGGTGTGGGCACGGCGGTGGAGGTGAAGATTTCTGTTGCGATGGGGCTGGGGGTGTAAGTTGCCGTGGCCGTTAATTCTGGAACCGCCGTGGAAATAGCACGCCCGGTAACGCCAGAGCCGAGGACGATGTAAACAATGGCCGCCCCAACCAGCAAAATCACAGCCAGTGCACCCAAGGCGGCCGGCAAGCTGAGGGTAATCTCGGGCATGCGACCGGCCTGCAAAGTGGCGGGCTTATCTGCTTTCTTGGCGAGGGTGGCGGCCTTGGCGGTAAACTCTGTGCCGCACACGAGACAACGGGTTGCGCTTTCATTCAAGCGTGTGCCGCAGGTGGGGCAGATTTTTGTTTTCTTGTTGTCAAGTTCTTGGGTCATGGGCGGGGATTATACCTCGAATGAAATAGCGGTTTTACGGCTGAACTTGTTGCTTGCCGCAGAGCGCACAGAGGAAACCAGAGATTTTTCTCTGTGCGCTCTGTGTTCTCTGTGGCTGTTTTTTTCGACTGTTGAGAATCCGCCAATGCCAACGATAACGTAAGCAGACATGGCGATTCGATTCTCTAATAAAACTATAAGCCGAGCTTGGCTGGCAGGCTGGTGACAGTGACTAGCACCTTATCTACGCGGCGGCCATCCATGTCCATCACTTCAAAGCGCAGGCCGCCCCATTCAAAGCGGTCTGCGCTTTGGGGAATGCGTCCCAGTGAAAACATGACGAAGCCGCCCAGCGTTTCATAGCCTTCTTCTTCGGGCAGGTCGCGTACGTGAAATATTTCTTTGAGGTCGTCAATCGTTACCATGCCGTCTAATAGCCAGGAACCGTCCTGGCGTTGAGTAGCCACTGGCTCGTCGGTGCCGATGCCTTCCACGATCTCAGACAAAATATCGTTGACGGTAATCAGTCCCTGCACGGCGCCGAATTCGTCCACGACCAGCATTAATTCGGCTTTGCCGCCCTTGAACATTTCAAGGGCTTGTGAAGCCTGCGCCGTTTCGGGAATGAAAATGGCGGGATGTAAATTATGGCGCAGGTTAATTTTTTCGCCGGCCAGATTTGAAAGGAGCAGGTCGCGCGCGCGCACCACGCCGATAACATTGTCTAGTGAATTATCGCGAATCGGGAATCGCGAATATGGGCAGGCGGCAATTTTTGTGCGAATCTCGTCCGCGTTGTCATTGATATCGAGCCAGACGATTTCGGTGCGCGGCGTCATCAGCGAGTACACGCGCTGGTCGCCGATGCGAAAGACGCCCTCGACCATGTCCTGTTCCGATTCTTCGAAGACGCCAGCCCGCCGTCCCTGATCAAGCAGGACTTGCAGTTCTTCCTCTGTCACGGGAGATTCTTTGGATGCGCTCACCCCCAGGATTTTCAGCACGAGATCAGTAGCCGCGCTCATAATTTTTATCACCGGCGAGAACACGCGCGAGACTACTAACATCGGGCCGGCCACCAAACGGGCGATTCGCTCCGGGTTATTGAGTCCCACTCGCTTGGGGACCAGTTCGCCGAGCCACAAGGTGAGAATCGTGATGATGACCACCACGATGCCCAGCCCCAGCGAATGCGCATATTCCTCTAATGCAGGAATTCTTAAGAATTGGGTTTCCAGCAGGCTGGCGAATGTCGCGCCGCCAAATGCGCCGGCCATGACTGAGATTAGCGTGATGCCAATTTGCACAGTGGATAGAAACACGTTGGGCTTTTCGAGTAAATGCAACACTGCCCCGGAGGCTTTGTCGCCTTCGTTGAGCCGCTGTTGCAAGCGCGCCTTGCGCGAAGCCACCAGCGCCGCCTCAGACATAGCCAACACACCGTTAATGAAAATCAATATCCCCAAAACAATTATTTCGGTCCATAGACCAGATGACATGGCTTACTTTTCCTTTAACTTTTCTTCAAGATCGTGAAGTCTTTTGTTGAGTTTTGCTGTCATGGAAATCAACAGGGCAGGCAGGGCAATCGCGAGCGCACCGATGACGCAAATTAACGCGATTTCACCGAGACCAATTTTTAGAAACATCCGCCGTTCCTACGCAACTGTAATTCCATGCCCTGATTTTACTTCACCAATGTGCCAGACCGGCTGTTGCATTTTTTCTGCTCTCTGCATGAAATTGTCCAATTGCCCGGCAGGGACTCCCAGTAAAAGTCCGCCGCTGGTTTGCGGGTCGAAGAGCAACATTTCCTCGGCTTCGCTGAATGAGCGCGCAAAGTTCACATCTGGCTTATAGAAACTGAGGTTGTCAAATGCGCCGCCAGCGAAGCAACCTTTGTCTGCATATTTCTGCGCGCCGCTAATAAACGGTATCTTTGTAAAGTCAAAATGAAGCGCGGCATTTGATGCTTTCGCCATTTCAAGCCCGTGACCCAGCAAACTGTAACCGGTAATATCCGTGCCGCCGCGCAAATTAAATTCAACCGCCAACTCTGAAGCGGACTTATTGAGGCGCTTCATCCAATCCACTGCCTCGAGCAAATCTTCTGCTTCCACTTGTTCGCGCTTGAGCGCCGTGGTGGTCACGCCGAAGCCAAGCGGTTTCGTCAGGACAAGTTGATCGCCAACTTTTAACCCGCCCTTCGAAAGGACTCGGCTCGGGTCCACGAACCCGATCACCACTAGGCCGTATTTCGGCTCCTCGTCTTTGACGGTGTGCCCGCCGGCGATGACCACGCCCGCCTCGCGCGCCTTCTCCGCGCCGCCTCGTAAAATATTTGCAGAGATTTCGATCGGCAAACTTTCGGGCAGGGCGGCAATATTCAATGCCAAAAATGGACGTCCGCCCATCGCGTAAATATCAGAGAGACTATTCGCCGCCGCAATCGCGCCATAATCGTAAGCATCGTCCACCACTGGCGTGAAGAAGTCTGTAGTCACCACCAACCCGCGAGCTGAATCAAGACGCCAAACCGCCGCGTCGTCGGGGCCGTCGAGTCCCACCAACAAGTCGGGATA
>VFKQ01000238.1 GCA_009885445.1 Anaerolineaceae bacterium
GACAAAATGACAAAGTACGCGACGAGATCAGACTCAGTCGCCGCCAGCGGAATCACCCACCCCGCCTGACTCCCTCCGATGAGTCCAATACGCGTCGCGTCTACAGCGGGTTGCGCCGCGAGAAGCTCGACGCCAGCGACAACATCCTGCGCCAACAAAGTTAAGTTGCCAGTGTCCGCAGACTCGCGGTACGCGCCTTCCGAGTCTCCGGCGCCGCGCTTGTCGAAATTCAAAATGGCGATGCCGCGGCTGATCATGAAATGCGCCATTATTTTGTTGCCGAAGTTTCTGCGGGTACCAGGCTCAGAACCGTGAAGCGCCACTATTGCAGGAACGGGCGAGTCTGATTCGGGTGTGGAAACAAGCCCTGCCAGAACTGTCCCGTCCGCGCTGGTGTAAGTGACTTCTTCCTGTGTGAAGTTCACGCGTTGAGCGTGCTCAAATGTTGCCGACGAATCCAGAGTATCCCACTGTTGGAGTCCCGTCACTGTGCCCGACTCGTTTGTCATAAATTGTACGCGCCCCGCAAAAGGCTGGCCGATCGTGCGCAGTGCGCCAATTGCAAAAGTCCGCTCGTCGAAAGCATAAAGCGCGCGCGAGTCACCGCTGGAGAAATCGGTGAATGTCAGACCCTCAGCGAAGAAGCGCAGTCCGTTGGCTTCATAAGGCGGGCTGACGATAATTGACAATGCGCGGCCAGAGTCGAAGCGATACACGCCCTCATATTTTTCAAGTTGACTCGCGTCCACGCTAACAATGGGCACAAAAGTGACTTCGCTGGTTGTGCCGTTCCAATTCAATGTGCCAGTTAGTGCGCCGTTGATAAATGTGCCGCTGAAATCAATTTCATCAAGCCGGTCAACTAATCTGACTGTAATATTGCGCGCCCTTAAAACTACCGCTTGATCCGTTTGCGTCAATGTCATATACCAATTGCTAGTATATGGCTCTACCTGGAGGGATAACTCTTCACCGGAAAAATTAATCAAAACAGACTGTGTTATTCCGTTTGGGTCAGTGGCCGCGCCGACCCACAAACCCGTCAGCGTTGCGCGGGAGGGGTAGATTGTTGGTTGGGCGGGAGGAGCAGTTGGGGTGGGGGCACAGCCAATTAGCAGGCAACCCGTTAGGAGGGCGGAGAGGATGCGTTTCATGTTCGCGAGTATAGTTCCGGCGAGGAAAAATTGTCGCCACCTTGCAGAGGGGTATTTTTAGGCGCGGGGGTTTATCCACAAATGCCAAGTTACAGTACAATTCTTTATCCCGCATAATTATGAAGGTGTGAATGACTGGCCTGACTCCTGGTCGCAGATGGCAACCCGCGTACTCGCCGTTTCAAAAAGATTCGTTCGGCGAAAAAACTTTGCGCGTGCTTGAACTCAGCGTGAAGGGGCCGCTGTTTGGTTGCCGCATGTGCGGCAATTGTTTGCTTTCAAAAACTGCGCTGATCTGCCCGATGGAATGTCCGAAGGGATTGCGCAATGGGCCATGCGGCGGCTCCACTTCGGAATATTGTTATGTAGACAAATCGCGTCCGTGTGTGTGGTATGAAATTTATGATCGCGCTCATAAATTCGGATGGGAAGAAGACCTGATGGAAGTTCTGCCGCCGCTGGATTGGGAAAAAGTGGGCCGCGACTCGTGGGGCGGAATCTTTCGCAACGCGGCCAAACTTGGAGCGGGTTCAGTCGCCCGAGGTTTGATCTCCCCCGCAACGCGCAAAGAAACGATTGACAAAATTTTTCGTCCCGTGCGCCAGCCCGAGTGGTGGCAAGGCGACTCGGAATATCACGCGCCGAAATCGAGCGAGCCAGTTTCTGAATTGCAACGCAGACTCGACTCGGGCGAGTTCGTGGTCACTTGCGAAGTGATGCCGCCGCTTTCGGCTTCGACGGCCAAACTCGGCGAACACATCGACATTGTTAAACCGTTTATAACGGCGGTCAATTTCACAGACAATCAAGCCGCCATGCCGCGCATGTCTTCGTGGGCTTGCGGCGAGGTTTCGATGAAACATGACGCGGAGCCAGTGTTGCAAATGTCGGCGCGCAACCGTTCGCGCGGAAGTTTGCAAAGTGAGATCATTGGCGCGAGCGCACTCGGATTCCGCAACGTGTTGTGTGTGACGGGCGACAGCGCGCGCCTCTCGCCGCCTCCGCGCGACCAGATGGACATCAACGACCTCGACGCGATTCAGATGGTCTGGGTCCTGCGCCGCATGCGCGATGAAGGAAAATATCTGGACGGGCGCGAACTCAAATATCCGCCCAAACTTTTCATCGGCGCGGTGGCCTCGCCATTTTCGTCCAATCCCAAATTTCAGGCTTTGCGCGAGCATAAGAAGGTCAACGCGGGCGCGCAATTTTTTCAGACCAACTTAATTTTTGACATAGATGGCATGGAAGTGTGGTTAAATGAACTGGCCAAGCGCAATATTCTGGACAAGGTGCACATTCTGGCCGGCGTGACCACGGTGCGCAGTATGAAAATGGCGCGCAAATTAATGGACACTCCGGGAGTATACTTTCCGCAAGCCACCTTCGAGCGCTTGCAAAAAGCGGACGAGGCCGGTAACGCCGCCGAAGAAGGTGTGCAGATCGCGCTGGAGCTGATCGCCAGAATCAAAACCTACCGCGCGCAAGGCATTCACGGAATCCACATCATGCCCATCGGCTGGCACGACATCGTGCCGCGCGTGGTGGAAGAGTCTGGGTTGACGAAGATGCTGGTGTAGACGCAATTCGTTGCTCACCGTGATTTCTCCCTCATCCCCGGCCCTTCGCCCGCTGGGGGAAGGGAGTTGAGTCCCCTCTCCCGGAGGGAGCACTAAAGTGTGCTTCGCAAATGGTTAGGGTGAGGGCGAAAGTTTAGCAAAAGACCAACTCAATTTTGCATTTCCACACAGGAGTATTCCATGCACACTATTCTCAGAGGCAAGACCAAAGAAGTCATCATCGGTATTGACAAACCTTTCGTCATCATCGGTGAAAAACTTAATCCTACGGGTATCAAGAAACTCGGCATCGCGCTCGTGGAGCAGAAATTTGATTATGTGAAAATGCTGGCCCTGCGTCAGGTGGCCTGGGGCGCGGACGTGTTGGACGTGAACGTGGGCCATCCGCAAATTGAGGAGGCGCTGGTCATGCCGATGGTCGTTGAAGCGGTCATGTCGGTGGTGGATGTGCCGCTGTGCATCGACTCGAACGACCCGCTGATTCTTGAAGCTGGTTTAAAAGTTGCCTGGGGCAAGCCGCTGGTTAATTCGGTCAACGGCGAAGAGAAGCAACTCAGCACAGTTTTGCCGATTGTCAAAGAGTACGGCGCGGCGGTGATTGGCATGGCCATTGACCAGGAGGGCATTCCCGCCACGGCGGAGGGACGTCTCGCGGCGGCGGCGCGCGTAATCGAACGCGCCGTGCAAATCGGCATTCCCATCGAAGACATCATCATTGACCCGCTGGTGATGACGGTCGGGCACAACTCGATGGCCGCGACCGTCACGCTAAAATCCATCGAATTGATTCGCAAAGAGTTCGGCGTGAACATGAGCCTCGGCGCGAGCAACGTTTCGTTCGGCTTGCCCGACCGCCACTCGGTCAACAGCACTTTTCTCGCGCTGGCCATGCAGGCTGGTGTGACCACGTCTATTACTGACCCGATCAAATTGGGCAGTTCGCTCAAGGCCACTGATCTGCTTTTGGGCCGCGACGCCAACTCGATTCGCTATCTGAAATATTTCCGCGCGACGGCGAAGCTGAAGGTGGAGGAAGCGGCCGCGAAGGAGGCACCCGCCTCGGGCGCGGCGTGAGGCGATGTGCTGAGCTTGTCGAAGGGCGGGTCGGCGTCCACGAGGCAGAGTCGGCCGGGACGAGTCCATTCAACACTGGGCGGGCGTATGTGCTCGTCCAGTGTTTTCATTTCTGCAAGAAGTGGCTGGTGGGTCATTATTGTATTGAACTTTCAATGCGCACAAAAATTGAAGATACTATAATCACTTTGTTCTCAGAAAGGAGCAAACATGCGTAAAAAAATGACGCGCTCACAAATCATTCGCATTGTCGTGGCGGCATTAGTTGCCCTGACGCTAATTTGTGTAGGCCCGATTGTCTTCTACAGCAGTCTACGGGATACTCCTGTGCAGGCGCTGAACCTGCCGGTTGTGCCAGCGTTTGATTATTTCACACCCGCCGCGGCATTGCCCGCTGTGACGAACGCTTTGCCAGCGGGGCAAGTTGCGGCCACACCTACACAGGTTTCAATTTTTGTCTTCCCGGCTTTTAACAACCCGGCGGCAAGCAACACCCCTCTGCCCCAAAACCCAGGCTCGCCGGCGGGTGCGATTCCTCCGACGGCGAATGGTTTGACCTGCAAAAATATTCTCTACCCGGCGCGCCCCGGGCAGGAGTGGATTTATCGGGCTACGGCTGGCGACCATGATGGCAATGTGCACATGAAGGTCATCTCGCTGACAGGTTCGCAAGCCACCCTGGACGTGTTGGAGACATTGCATTTTGCGAGTGTGCGCACTCTGGTGCAGTGTGACCGCGATATCGTGCTAAATTTTCCGGCGCTGAATAACCAGATACTTGTCGGCAATATTTTAAACGGCTTGATGAAGGCGGATTATGTGAGCGGAGTCCTGGCGCCGAATGAGGCGGCATTTGTGGCCAATAACTGGGCGCTCTCGTGGTCGAGTCAATATTTAATGTCTGGAAGCGGCAACGTGAAATTTCATGGGCGCGATCTAAAGATGAGTCTAAGCCCCTCGCTGATGACCTTGAAATGCCAGACTTTGGCCGCTGGCGACGCGGCTTTTCAAAATGTCACTGTGCCCGCGGGCACCTTCCACGCGCTCAAGGTGGTTTGTCTGGGCGAGGGCCAGGTCATCGGCAGTATTAACGGAGTGCCCGTGATCGGCCGGGTCAGCGCGCAATCCACACAGTGGTTCGCTCCCTACGTGGGCCTGGTAAAAATGCAATCAGACTTTGCCAACATTGACGTGTTCGGCATTGTCATTCCCCTCAACGAGAGCGGATTAACTGCGCTGGTCGAATTGCAAAGTTACGTGCAAGCGCCCTGAGCGCGGATTTTGACCCGCACCGAAAAAGAAAACAGCCCGCGAGGGCTGTTTTCTTTTTCTCAAACGCGCTTCAGGTCAGACGTTAGGCGGCTTCAGCGATTCTATAAATATTTGCGCCCCCCGCGCGGACCATGTTGACCAGGTCGCGCAGAATCTGGCCTGCCTCGGCGCGTGAACTGGCCGGGTCGGGGATGTCATAGGCGATGCCCTCAATGGCATCTGAAAGCAGACGAACTTTTTTGCGCGCGAAGGGGAATTCCACCCCAATCGATTCTTTGTGGCCCATTTCCATTACCAACACGATGTCTGCGTCTTGCAAGAGTTGGGCGTCCACGGCGCGCGTTCGGTGCGCGCTGAGGTCGAGCCCAAATGATTGGGCGAATCCCAGCGCGTCGGGTAGGGCGGGCCGCCCCGGGGACGTCCACGTGCCGGCGCTGGCCACCTGCCAGTCGGCGTCGCGGCCGTCGTGCTTAAGTCTCTGCGCGAAGGCTTGCGCCGCGATGGGGGAGCGATATTGATTCCCCGTGCAAACAAATAAGACGGAAGGCATCGCTTACTCCTCGACCTTTTCCTCTTGTTCGTTCGGGTCATAATAGAATGTGTAGAAGAATGGGCTGGTCAGCAATTGCTCGGTGCCAATATTTTTAAGCGGAACCTGCTGAACGGCTTCCTGTTTAACTGAAACCGACCGAATGGCTTCCTGTTTAACTGGAACCTGCTGAACGACTTCCTGTTTAACTGGAACTGGCTGAATGGCTTCCTGTTTAACTGGAACCGACTGAATGGCTTCCTGCGGTTGGCGTGGCTGTGTAATGACATTCGTGGATGCAGATACATCCGTTGGCGCGACATATACCGGCTCCTGGCTTTCGCTCGCGCGCCTCCAGGTTTCGTTGTCTTGAGCGAACACTTCCACAGGCTCGTTGGCGTGGGCCAGCAAGGATACAACTTGATTTTCGTCTGGCAATTGCAGAGGTTCCGCTTCGGCGGCGTAGTATCCGCTTTGATCATAGGCCGCGTGATAATAGCCGCCGTAATAACGACTGCCCTGCGGAATCTTGTTGAGGATCACACCCAGAGTCTTGGCGTTGACGCGCCTCAGTTGCTCCACGGTGGCAAAGGCCATGTCGGCATGTGTGGTCCCGGGCTGAACAACGAGGAAGACACCGTCCACCTTGGTGGCCAGGACTTGGAAATCTGTGACCAACGATGGCGGGCTGTCAATCACGATAACGTCCACTTCCTGTGCCGCTTCTGCAAGGATTTGGTCCATGCGCGCCGAAGCGAGCAATTCCGTTGGGTTGGGTGGCAATCTTCCGCTGGCAAGGATGAAGAGACCCTCCTGCCAGGGGACGGAACGAATGATGGAGCGCAAGGGCATTTGACCGCGAAAGAGGGTGCTTAACCCCACACGGTTCGAGATTCCAAATACGCTGTGAATCCGTGGACGGCGCAGGTCGGCGTCAATCAGCAAAACTTTTTTGCCACCCTGCGCAATGATCGCGGCCAGGTTTGTGGCAATGGTGGTTTTGCCCTCGGCGGGGCCCGGGCTGGTAATCAAGATGCGCGTGAGCGAGCTATCCACGTTGGTAAACTCAAGGTTTGTGCGGGTCGAGCGGAATGCCTCCGCTACTGGCGAGCGCGGGTGACGGGAAACATGAATATCTGCAATTTGGCCCTGCTCGTCGCGCATGTCACCAATGTAGCCGACAACCGGTAACTTCAAGATGCGTTCGATGTCATCGGGGGTGCGGATGGTATCGTCGAGGTATTCGATGGCAAACGCAACGCCGCCAGCCAGCATCAATCCAACGATGGCGCTCAGGGCGATGTTGAGCAGTGGCCGAGGCCGCACGGGGGAAGTTGGCATGATGGCCGATTCGATTTGCACCACGTTGGGCGTATTCTGCAAGCGCGCCAGGCGAATCTCTTCGAGGTTGTTTAATAAATTAATATAAATCTGCTGGTAAAGATCGAGGGTCGATTGCATTTGCGATAGGCGCGTGGTCCCGTCGCTGGCGGTGACCGGTTTGCCCAGCACCACTAGATCGGTATAAATCTGCTGATACATGCTCAAAATGGGCTTTACCTGATTCAGGCGGGCTTGTTTTTCGGCGAGTAAACTTTGCTGTCCGGCTGAAGCAGATAACAGCTTAATGTCCGCTTCCAGTTGACTAACTTCGGCCTGTAATGCTGAGATCTGAGATTCCACCTGCGCCTGCTGTTGCAGGACGGTCTCTGCCGAGACTTCGTCGATCTGTGTGCCTAATTGCGCGATCTGTTCCTGGATCTGTGTGATCTGGGCCTGAATATTTTCTTCGGTGAGTGTGTAGCGCCCCGCTTGAATCACTTCGTTTTGTTCCACCAGCACCTGAATTAAAATATTGGCAATGTCTGCGGCCTGCTGAGGATTGCCGTCCTCGACCGTTAACTGAATGGCCTGCGTATCGCGGATTTGTTGTACCTTCACCTGTTTTTGGTCAACGACGAATCCTATCTTCGCCGAGGTGCTTTCGAGGACCGGGCGGGTGGTGAGCAGTTGGATGTAACTTTGCACCAATTGCTGGTCGGTCAGATAGGTGTAATCCGTTGTTTTTTCGAGGGGCGCGCGCATCACCAGCACCCGTGTGGATGCCTGATAGACGGGCGATTGGAAAATGCTGGCCAGACTCCCCAGAATTGCGCCGAGCACACATCCCAATGTCAACAGCCAGAACCACCTGCGGGCCGCTGAGAGATAATCTTTTATTTCCATGATTTTTCTGCTACCTTTTTGGTAGCTGGGAGTCTAACTTACTCCATCTGATGAATCTGTTTTTGTATTGCACTTACAACAATTCGCACATCCTCATCCTGCATGGCCGGATAGAGCGGTAGTGTTACTTCGCGGCGGCCAACATCTTCAGTAATTTCGAGCCCCGTGCGCAAAAATTCAGTGCGCCGCGAATAGTTCTGGAAGTGATGGATCGGCGGATAATGGATGCTGGTCTGCACACCCTCGACCTTCATACCTTCCATAAATTTGACCCTATCAGTGTTGGGCGGCAACAGCACTGGCATGATGTGATGGCACGAAATTCCGCGCCCCGCCTGAAACGGCACGCCCACTTCGGGGGCCAGTTCGCTTAACAGTTCGCGATACAAGTTTGTCAGTTCCTCGCGGCGCTGATTAAATCTGCCCACCTTTTTTAACTGTGCGCGCCCGATGGCTGAGCGCAATTCGTCAATGCGATAGTTGTAGCCCAGGTCCACCACGTCATACGTCCACGCGTGACCCTTGTGCCTGTCCCAGCTGAGTGAGGTCATGCCGTGCGAGCGCAACACCTTCAATTTTTCGGCCAGCGCATCGTCCTCGGTGGTGACCATTCCGCCCTCGCCCGTGGTCATGTTCTTGTTGGAGAAGAAACTGAAACAGCCCACCGCGCCCCACGTGCCCAATTTGCGCCCATTTAATTCCGAGCCAATGGTGTGCGCAGAGTCTTCGAGCACGGCCAGGTTGTGACGTTTGGCGATCTCCTGAATGGCAGTCATGTCGCAGGCAAAGCCCGCGTAGTGAACAACCATGATGGCACGCGTTTTTGCGGTAATGCACTTTTCAATCGAAGCGGGCGAGATGGTCAGCCAGTCTTCGCTTTCAATATCCGCAAAGATGGGCGTGGCGCCCGTGTAGCGCACGGCGTTGGCCGTGGCCACAAAAGTTAACGACGGGAGGATAACTTCGTCGCCCTCACCCAGCCCAATGGCCATGCAAGCCATGTGCAACGCGGCGGTGGCATTCGTCACAGCCAGCGCGTGCTTCGCGCCAATGAAATCGGCGAACTCCTTTTCAAATTGCTGAGTCTCCTCGCCCATGCTCAACCAGCGACTGCGCACCACGCGCAAAACCGCCTGCTCTTCCTCGAGTCCGAAATCAATGTCTGCAAGTGGAACACGCCATGCCATAATTTTCTCCTTTCGTGAGGATACGATGATTTTTATTTGAACCACAGATGAATGCGATAAAACTCAAATCCTTTTCATCCCTTTCATCCGTGGTTGTTGTTATACACCGTCAAATATTATTTCCTAAAAACTGGTCGCGCATGGTTGCAAAATCTTCGTTGGCCTGCTCGTAATCGTCCGCGCGGCCCAGGTCTTTCCAATAACCGTCGTAGGGCATATGCACAACTTTTTTTTCTGCCGCGATCAATTTCAAAACGAGATTTGGAAAATCGAGATACTCGTTCTTTGGAATAAATTGCAACACTTGAGGGTCAAAGATATAAATGCCCATGCTGACCAGATAATCAAAAGACGGCTTTTCAATATAATCCGTGATACGAAAATCGCCTGCGCCATGATGCAAAACACCCAGATCTATTTTCACCTTGCGTTGTTGCGCGGCAATGGTGGCCCAGGCTTTTTGCTTGTGATGAAATTTCAACAACTCGCTGAAACTCAGCGTCGTCAACACATCGCCATTCATCACAAAAAAAGGTTCGTCCACTTCGCCCAATCCAGGCACGAGCGCCAGCGGCCCCGCGGTGCCCAGCGGCTGGTCTTCATAGCTATAAGTAATATTTAAACCAAACTCGCGGCCATCCAAAAAATAAGTGCGCAACAACGCGGCCATGTGTCCCACCGTGATGACAATATCCTTCACGCCCGCGTGTTTCAATTGACGCAACAACACTTCAAGAATCGGCATGTCGCCAATCGGCATGAGCGGCTTCGGCAAAATTTTTGTATACGGCGCGAGCCGCGCACCTTTTCCGCCGGCCAGAATCACAGCCTTCATTTTTTGCCTCCGCTAAAATTCATACTTGCCAACTTTGAACATATCCAGATGCGCGCGAATCCATTCGATTGTACGCGCCAATCCCTCGTCCAGCGTCACGTGCGGACTCCATCCGAGCATTGACCGCGCCAGCGAGTTATCCGAAATCAGACGTAGCACCTCAGACTTGGTCGGGCGCAAACGCGTCGCATCTTGACTCACTTCAAGCGGGTTGCCCACCATCTGCATGATTCTGCGCGCCAGCTCGCCCACGCGAATCTCCTGGCCTGTGCCGAGATTAAACGTTTGTCCCTCCACGCCCGCCACCTCCGCGGCTTTGATGAATCCGTTCACGGTATCATCCACATAAGTGAAGTCGCGCGTCGTATCCAAATTCCCCAGCTGGATGGATTTCCCTGCCAGCGCCTGCGTGATGATCGTGGGAATCACCGCCCGCGCAGACTGGCGCGGCCCGAAAGTGTTGAAGGGCCGCACGGTGACAACGGGCAGGTCATACGTCAGGTGAAAACTTTCGGCCAATTTGTCCGCGCCGATCTTGCTCGCTGAATATGGCGACTGTCCCTGCAGTGGATGCGCCTCGTTGATGGGCGCGTAGCGCGCCGTGCCATACACTTCACTCGTGGATGTATGAATCATGCGTTCAATTTTATTTTGCTGGCAGGCCATCAATAAATTCAGCGTGCCCATAAAATTACTCTCGGCCACTTCGCGCGGATGCAAATAGGAATAGGGAATGGAAATCAGCGCGCCTAGATGAAATACGATTTGTGCGCCCTCGCTGGCTTTCAAAATCGCGGACGAATCGCGGATGTCCCCGCCGATGATTTCAATTTCTGCCAGCGCGTTGGCGGGCAACTGGCGCAGCAGCCCGCTGTCGCCGCGTGAGTTGTAGCGCACAAAAGCGCGGACTCGTGCCCCTTCCGCGCGCAGACGTTCGACGAGGTGACTTCCGATGAAGCCGCCCGCGCCCGTGACCAGAATCATTTTTCCCTGCCAGAATGCAGCCATGCGCTTCAGTAGCTCCTCGGTGTGGTCATCGATTCTGTTTGTTTTAGCCAGCGCTGTAAGGCGCGCATCAAGTCTGAAATGAGCACGATGCGCAGGTTCGTCTCGATGCAGGCTTCGGTGATGCGCTGTCTGTCTTCGATGGGGGCGTTGCTGGCGGCCAGCATGATCAGGCCCACGTCATATTTTTTCACCACCTGCGCAATGTCCGCCGAAGTGCCGATGACCCAGGCCCCATCATAACGCATGCCTTGAGTCAAAGGGTCTTCGTCAATGATGCCGATGATGGTAAAGGCGCGGCGGAAACGGTCGCGGCGCAAAATCCAGTTGGCGAACTCACTGCCTTCGCCCATGCCGACGATTAGAACCCGCTCTCCCGAGGAAAGAGCGCCGCGGCGCGAAGTCCAGAAAGCGGAAAGATCTGTCAGAATACGCAGGCGATAACGCGCGCTGATGAATCCCAATGCGGCGAGAATGCCAGTGAACAGCAACACGGGCACGGGTAATTCGGGCGCGGGCAGAATAAAGTAATGATAAAAGCCGATGAGTGTGATCACAATTGCCGAGGAAACGATGATGCCGAATCCATCTTCTGGCACGGCGCGGTCCCAGGCCACGCTGTTCAATCCCAGCAGGGCGTTGATGATGCCGAATGCGAACGCGGTTTCCACTGCGATCAATAGCGCGCGCGGCAGGCCCAGGTTAATCGGCCCCGTACTGCGCCAGATCGCGCCGACGAGTCCTGCGGAAATGAACGCGACAAGGAAGTCGATCATCAGCCAGGAAATATTGAAGCGCACAAAACGCGAGATCGGGCCGCCGAATAAATCCCCCTCGAGAATTTTTGTGCGCGCCAGGCGCGGCAGTAGCGCGGCGGCTGTCCAAAATAAAATGTCAATGTCGCCGAGCAGGTTGTGATGGCGCACGTAGATGCGATCGAGGCGCATTTTATCGGGCAGGATGTTTTGATAGTAGGCGGTCATGAAATCCTGGCCGCTGAGCAGGTTTTCTTCGTCGCGATAAATAATGCTGGCGGGACTGGTGATGCCCGGGCGCACGGATAATATTTCTGCGCGCGCGTTTTGTGACCATTCTGTGGCGATATCAAAATCTTCGGGGCGCGGCCCGACCATGCTCATTTCCCCAATTAGCACATTCCATAACTGCGGCAGTTCGTTGATCTTTGTGTCGCGCAGCCAGTGACCGAGCGGCGTGATGCGCTCGTCGTCTTTGGCGGTGACGCGCGGGGCGTTTGCATTTTGCGGCGTGTCCAGCATGGTGCGAAATTTTAGAATCCCGAACGCCCTGCCATTGCGCCCCGCGCGTTTGCCACGGTAGAAGAGCGGGCCAGGGGCTTCGCGCTTGAGCAGAATGATGACCAATAAGAAAAATGGCGCGAGCAGAAACAGCCCAAGCGCGGCGATGATGATATCGAAGGCGCGTTTGATGGCGCGATGCCATAGAGGCTGAATCGCGTTGGTTTTCAATGGCTCTGTTGCGTCAAGTTGATAGGTCGTAGTCATGGCGGACTCTACAGGGAGATTATATCGCACCGTTTTTTTTGCCCGTAAGAATATTGAACCAGTCGGAAAGGCGGATCAAATAGAATCCATTGCGCTTAAGAACCTTGTACGAGCGCAGGTCGGGGTTGGAATAATAAGACCTACTTTCAAGATTTTGCAGAACCCCAATTTCATCCCTGAGCGCTCTTTCGACCGCTTCGAGAAGCGCCGCGCGCCCCAATTCTGACAATTGCTGGAATAAATTAAACGCGCTTATGCCAGGTTTGATTTGCAGATGTTTTTGCACAAGAATATTTCCCGTATCAAATTTTGCGGTCATATAATGGACTGTAGTCCCCGTTTCGCTTTCGTTTTTGCTGAGCGCCCAATAATAGGGCGCCAGCCCGGCATAAACCGGCAAAAGCGATGAATGAATATTAATGCCGCCGCGTGTAGATAGGTCAAGGATTTTTTTGCCAATCAGTTGCGGGCAACTGACGGAGATGATTAAATTGGGTTTTCTCTCTTTTATCCAATCAAAAATTCCCTGCGACTTAATCGAATCGCCAAACATCGTCGGAATGTTCAATTTTTCAGTGAGCGATTTCAGGGAATAATAATGCTTTGGGTGAAGGAGTTGCCCAAGTTTGAATGTGAGCAGGGAAAAAATTTTGTAAATCAAATAAGGCCAGGTTGTCACTTTGGACAAGGTGTACAGCGAGCGCAGCCCGGTCATGCCTTTGTAGTCTCCAGTGATAATCACAACCCCCGCAATGTTTTCTGCGTAGGCCGCGAGCACACCTTCCAGAATGACTCTGGCATAGTGATTTCCGTTGGTGATGATTACAAGGCGGTTTTGAGAGGGCATCGTTTTCTCCGCCGGGTGATGGGTTTGAAAATATTTCTGTGATGATTATCCATGAATAAACTCCGCGTACAGTTCCCATGTTTCAGCGAACATGCGCTGGAGGGTGTAATTATCTAGAACACTTTTCCGGGCTTGCGCGGCGCATCTTGCGGCCAGCTGCGGTTCGTGAGCAAATCGTGCAACGGCGGCGGCAACTTCTGCTGGAGATTGAGTCGCGGTTAGCAAGCCGGTTTGTTCGTGCTGAATCAACTCCGCGTTTGGCGGGATGGAGGTGGCCACGATGGGACGCGCCGCGGCCATGGCCTCCAACACAGAGATGGACAGGCCTTCGCGCAAGGATGTCGTCACATAAACATCCATGCCGCTGAGCAATTGCGGAATTTCATTGCGAAAGCCGAGGAAGCGCACATTGTTTTGCAAATTCAATTCATCGGTCAGAGTTTCGAGGGCGGCGCGATCTGGGCCGTCGCCGATGATGGCGAGGAGGAAGGGTTGCTCAAGCATGCCGCGCAACAGGGAGGCGGCGCGTAACAGCGTGGGGAAATCTTTATCGGGGGCGAGGCGGCCCGTCGCGCCGATGATGAGGGTTGCTGAATCCGCTTCAAGTGCGTGGCGTAGCGACGTTCTGTGGTCTGCGCGGAGGAAGGGGGCTGGGTCAATGCCGTTTAAAACAGTGACCAGTTTCCAGCGCGGCGCGAGTCGAAAATCTTCGGCGTGTTGGGCGACCGCGTGCGAAACGCAAATCCCGCGCGTGGAGGCCAGGGTGGCGATATATTCCAGTGGCGTGTAGAGCAGACGCGCGGGCCACGTGGACTTTTCGTTCACGGTCCAGGCGGCTTGGTGATGAAAGATGGCGGGCACACCGGCGAGGCGCGCGGCAATGCGCCCCAGCACGCCCGGCACTGCTGTGTAGGTGTGGACAACATCGTATTTTTTTCGCGCGAAAAGCTTTAGCAATTTTGCAAATGCTTTCGCGTCGGCAAGAAAATTAATGTCGCGCGGAATCTCGATGTCTGAGATAACGTTCACGCCTGCGATGGAACGCAGAGCCTGCATGGTGACGGCGTCGGTGCTCAACACGTCCACGATGCAATTATGCGCCAGCAGAAATTTGCACCATTCCAGAATCAAATAGGTTGCGCCGCCATATTTTGAGTCGCCGACGATTTGTAAAGTTTTGAAATGGGGCGGGCCTGCCGTGTTCATGGTATGACATAAGCAATGCGGCCATCACGATATTTCAGCATACCAATGATGGCCTGCGGAATCAACAGATAGGCAAGCAAAATATATTGCAGACCGCGTCGCTGGGCCACCCATAAAAAAGTTACGCTGAGAATCGTCAGGCCGAGTGGCCATGAAATTGTGACACTGACGAGAAGGGTAAGCAACGTGAACAAAGACAATACGAACGGTTCGGGGTTGAGGCGCGCCAAAGATGCGAAAGAACCATCCTGCATGGTTGAGCGGATTGCGTAACCGAAACTTCCATTGCGAGGGTTTGCGCCATCATAGAGTCCAAGTTGCGCAAGGATTATTTTCCAATAGGGTGTTTGAATCGTGTTGTGCTGGACGAGATTGTGATTGAAATAGACAACATGCCCGCCGCGATGGCGTAATCTGGAATACAAATCCAACTCTTCGTTTGCGTACACGGCGGGATTCCAATTGCCGGCGGTCAAAACTGCGGCGCGGTTGAGCAACACAGATCCTCCCAGCCAGGCCGCGTCTGCGCCGTTTTCTGTTTTTTGCAAGCGTGTGCGTTGAGCGCCGTTTGGGTAAACATCCACAATGTTGCCCGTGAAACCGACACAATCAATCACTGAGGCAAGCGGCAGTTTTTCAATGAAACGCTGAACCGTTTCCAGGTCGGGGAGCATGTCGCCGTCCAGATAAAAAATCCATTCGCGTTTAGATAGGAGCGTGCCCAGGTGACGGCCTGCCGCCGCGCTGAGAATCCCTTTGGGCGAAAGGACAGCGACGCGCCAGCCCGCATCTCGCGCCACTTGTAAACTGTCGTCGCTCGAATCAGAGTCTACGTAGATAATTTCGTCAAATGAGCAGCGCCGCAAATGGGCGGCCAGATTTTTCAGGTGGTCAGCCTGATTTCTGCCAATGATTACCAGGCCGACCGAAATCGAATTCATGGGTGAATTCAAATCCCTTTCGTCCGCTCGTCTATCACAACCCTGTTGCCTTTTGATTTGACCATCCGCCAAAATGGATTGTCTTGCGGGAGGGCTTCGTAAAGAATCGAGTTTATGGCAAATCGGGCCATCTGAAACGCGGTGCTGAATCGGTTGTGATAACGCGAGAAGATGCGCGCATAATCTTTCAACCTGACGAAGGTGTTTGCGCTCTTGCCGCCTGAGGTGGCGTGCGCAAGGATGCCGTCCACGTAAACACCAGTGACGCCGCGCGTTGTGATGCGCGCATAGAAATCGTAGTCCATGGCCACTTTGAATTGCGCGTCGTACATGCCATGCTCGGCGTAGACACTGCGTCGGACAAAGGAGGAGATGTGCGCAAAGGGAATCTGCCGGATGGCCTGTTGCGCCAAGTTTTCTGCAATCGCGCGCGGATGGACGACGAGGCTGTAGCGCTCAAAATGGAGCACGATGCTTCCGAAACTGAATCCGCACTGAGGGCGGGTTTGAAGCGCCCGAAGCGACTTCTCCGCCGCGTCAGGCTCGAGCCAGTCATCCGCGTTGAGGATGGCGATTACGTCGCCGCTGCAATTTTGGATTCCAATGTTGAAGGCTTCGCTGATGTTGGAGGCGGGCGCATGAATCACTTTTAGTCCGCGGGCGCGCGCGACATCCTGCGAGCCATCGCTTGAGCCGCCGTCGACGAGGATGTGCTCGCACGCGATGGTTTGGGTTGCCACGCTTTCAATGCAGGCGGGTAGAAATTTTGCGCCGTTCAGAACACTGGTGACGATTGAGACGTTCAATTCCACTTCCCGTTAAGCGCTCGCGTAATGCCTGCCGCGATAGGTGACCACATTTTTATTTTCTGCGCGCGTATCGTCCATGCCATTCAAGCACCACAAAAATGCAGTAGACCACCACATGGCCCATTCGGTGAGCGGGTTGCCTGAAAATTGTGATTGGATGAGCACGAAGACCATGATGGCCACCATGGCGAGTTTCCAAATATGCAATTCGGGTTGGGCAGAAATCTTCCAGGCCCGTTTTGCCTCTCCGGCCCAGAAAAATAAAAAGCCTAACAGAAAGATAAAACCGACAATGCCCTGGTCGACGATGGTGCCCAAAAATAAATTATGTGAAACTGTATATTTCGAAAACCCCCAGCCCCAAATGGGTGAATCGGGGACGAGCGCAAAGCCGCGCTCCCAACTGATCTCACTGCGTCTTTGCAGAATCTCGCGGATGATGGTCTGATCGGGCAAGGCGGTGCCGCCCGAGGAAAGTCCGATGCGCAACAAGTCGGGCGCTTGTTGAATAATCAAGAAGGCCGAGGCTGCGACAACGCTGACCAGCACGACGATCCAGAAGCGATGCGCGCCGCGGCCTGAAAACTCCGTCCACATGAAACAAAACATCAGCGCGATGGCGCTCCCAAAAATCGATTGACGCGAAGACGAAAGGAGCAGGAAATAAACGCATAACAAAGCCAGCACGGCCAGGCCGATCTTGAGCAGGAAGTTTTTAAAATAGGCAAACAGCGCAAAGATAAAAATAAGCGCCACCGCAAATTGGTAGGCGAACCAATGATAGTTATAAATGCCGAGCGCAAATGATTTTTGCGTAATGGATGTGGGGTCGGTTAATAAATAGGTCAGCGGGATGTTGAGCATCAAGATGGCAATGATGCCTCCCGCCACGGCGGTGAGGAGATAGGTCCAGGCAAAATAAACCACGCGGTCGATTTGCTTGGGCAGAAATAAGATGACCGGCAGAGGGGCCAGTGTGTAAAGAATTGTATTCTTGTACAGAATCTCGGCGGTGCCCGGCTCGAAGGACGATTGAAAAAGGATAAAGAGCAGAATCATCCACGCCCACCAGACCGCCAGCCAAAGCAGGATGCCGCGCTTATGGCGTGGCAGGATAAACGGCTGCACTTTGCCGGAAAGAATCAAACGCAACACGGCCAGCCCCATCACCAGTAACAGCACCCAAATTTGCGCCAGCGGACCGATGAGAAATCCGCGCGTCCAACTGGCGATAGACAGGTACATGGCCAGCGCAATTTCTGCGCGGCCCGCGAGGATGATCCACGCGCACAGCGCTATGAAAATGACTTGTTGCCACCAGGTGAGCGGGATGAGCGATTCAAAGTTTTGCATGCTGATGAGACTTTACCAGATTATGAAACAAGCAACATTTCGCAAGGGTTGCAAATCTGCAAAACCCGCCTTCTTAAGAAATGATGGATAGGCTCTTTAGATCCTTGCTATCTTTCATTTGCACAAACCAGTCGAGATAAGTTTTTGCCTGAGCATTGAGATCGTAATTTTTTCTCGTCAACGCGCCTGCGCTTTGCCCCATTTGCAAGCAGTGTTTCGGGTTATCTCGCAGATACGAAACCCGCGCGGCCATTGTATCGCTATCTTTACCAGGCACCAGAAACCCGATCTCGCCTTCACGTATCAATTCAAGAATGCCTCCCGTAGCCGTGGCAATCACAGGGATGCCGCACGCCATGGCTTCTA
>VFKQ01000102.1 GCA_009885445.1 Anaerolineaceae bacterium
CCGAGTGGGTGGAGCAAGCTAAGAGCGTGGTGGAGAGCGCGCCCTCGCAAGAATCTTCGCCCGCGACGGCGATTGCTTCGATCGGCGACTTGGGCACCTCCGCCTCTGAACAAGACGCGGCCATGTTGTGGTTAGAGAGTCTTGCCGCGAAGGGCGGCGCGAGCGCGGACGAATTAATCACCGACCCGAACGCGCGCACCCAAGATGCGCCCGAGTGGGTGGAGCAAGCCAAGACAGTTTCAGAAACACCCGCGTCTGCGGCCATGCCCGCCATGGACTGGTCTGTGGACACTGGCGCGTTTAAATTTGATGACAGCGAAAATGATAAAACCGGCAGTTGGTTGCGCGACCTCGACGCGAAAGACGCAGAGTCCGCGCCGGTGGAGAGGGGGCCGCTCGAGACTGAATCCGCTCCATGGTCCGCGCCGGTTGCGCCCGAGCCGGTGACCGCCTCGATGGCCGAAGTGAGTCCGGCTGTCGAAGAAGATTTGCCGTCGTGGTTGCGTGATATGCAATCCAAAGAATCGGCTCCGGCCTCTGCGAATGACGATTTGCCCGGCTGGCTCAAAGGTGAAGCCGACGCAGTGGACGCCGCGCCCGAGCCGACTCGCTCCGCCGATTGGACGCTGATTGTGCCGCCCGTTCCTGCGCCGAAGCCCGCCGTCAAAGCGACGCCCAAACCCGCGCCGCGAACAGCCCAGCCGAAGAAACCTACTCCGATGTTGGTTCCCGACCCAACTGCGCAAGCCCGCTCGCGCCGCACCGGAATGTTGCCGCCACTGATTGACCCGGCACTGGCCCAGGCGCGCGACCAACTGGCGCATGCCAAAGTGCCAGACGCGTTGCTGACTTATGGCGGCCTGATTCGCAAGGGACGCCTGCTTGAGGAAGTGACCTTCGATTTGAAAGACGCGCTGTATCGCTTCCCGGTGGAGGTCTCGATCTGGCAGGCCCTCGGCGACGCGTACATGCGCGCGAACCGTCTGCAAGACGCGCTGGACGCGTATACGAAGGCCGAAGAATTGTTGCGCTAATTCTTTAAACACGAAGGACACGAAGTACACAAAGGAATTCGGTTTAAAGGTTTTCCTTCGTGATCTTTGTGTCCTTTGTGGTTAAGAAAGATTTAAAAATATTTTTCTGGAGGCATGTCTGTGGAAAGAACGCTCGTACTGGTAAAACCCGATGGGGTGCAACGTGGATTAATTGGCGAGATCATTGCCCGTCTCGAACGCCGTGGACTGCGACTCGTCGCGGCGAAATTCATGCAGGTCAGCACGTCGCTGGCCGAGACGCATTACGCCGAACACAAGGGTCGTCCGTTCTATGATGGCTTGATCGAATACATCACCTCCGCGCCCGTGATGGCAATGACTTGGGAAGGCTCGAACGCTGTGGCCGCCGTGCGCCAGACCGTTGGCTCGACCAAACCCGTGGAGGCCGCGCCCGGCACCATCCGCCACGATTACGCGCTCGAAGTGGGTCGCAACTTAATCCACGCATCAGACAAGCCCGAGACCGGCGAACGCGAAGTGGCGCTGTGGTTTAAGGCCGAAGAGTTGGTGGAGTGGAAGAGGGAAGTGGATAGATGGGTGTTTGAGAAGTAGGGAAGAAAGAGGAAAGAAGAAAGAAAAGAGTCGTCCCGCAGGCGTGAGGTCTGCGGGACGTTTTGTTTAGAGGGATGATGGCTGTGAATAGTCGGGCGAATCCCCGACACGTTTTTAGGTGGCGTGCAGTTTTTCCTCCACCCACTCTTTGAGCAATGTTGTTTGCCCGATGCCGCGCGCCCGCGCAATATTTTCGAGCGCTTCGGCGTCTTGCTGGTGCAGACGAATGGTAATCGCGGTTTCATCAGCTCGCTCAAACACCGGCGCTGTGACTTCCTCAAGCTCATCCAGAAAATCAGTGACATCGTGCGTATCCCAAAAGTGGGCCAGGGCAGTGATAGAGTCGGTTTGCGGAAGTTGTATTTTTTTCATTTGTTTTTCCATTCGCGGTAGCGACGTTCTTCTTTCGCCGTCATGGGTCGCGCGGTGACCGGGTAGCCGTTGCCATCCGGAAATTGGATGACTACGCAGAAGAGATGGCGTCCGGCCTCCGTCTGTCCAAGCACGTAGTAGACGGGATTTAGGCCTCCCGACGGCGCACGCAATACCAGCGCCTTTCCGAAGCAGGTTTCTTCCATTTCTCTTGGCTCAACACGGTGAGCCGCTATATGCTCAATGCGTTCGTCTGACCAAATGAACGCTTGTATCTTCATGGGCTGATTATACAACAAAGAAGAAAGCAAAAACTCGTCCCGCAGGCTTGAGGTCTGCGGGACGAGTTTGTTTTTGCTCAACGCTTGACTTTATCTGCGATCAGTACGCCAACACCCAGAGGCTAGGTGAATTGTTCGGCATGTTCATGATATTAATAACAGAACGCCAAAGCCAAGTAACATGGATAAACCACCGAAGTAGGATATCGTTTTTAGCTTTGTTATAAATTCCTCGCTAAATCCTAATTCTCTTAGGCTGTCGTATTGTATCTTTGAAAGAATGACTGCGAAGATAAGCAGAGCGAGCCCTGCACTGGCACGGACGTAAATGTTTCCAATAAGAATTGGGATTCCCAATAAAACTATTACAAGCAGGTTGACCAATTTTCCTGGACGAGATTTATTTATAAAATCTTGTCTTTGCTCTGTTCCCAAAGATATTATGTGCCGTTGAAAGAGGTAAAAGTAAATAACAAAAGTTGCAATGGCTGAGCCATATAATATTGAATTGATATTAATTGAGGAAACCTTTCTGTAGTGGGTTATTTAATCGCTTGCTCAGGTCTTTCAAACCTGCTCATTCCACGTCCGATACGGACTCCTCGCCAAATTGACATTGTAATAACGCGCATCGTCCGAGACTTCCTGCCCCGCCCAACTCGGCAAATTGACAACCTGCTCCGCAGATTGCAATTCGATCTCGGCGACGACCAGTCCTTGATTTTCGCCGACGAACTCGTCCACTTCCCATTTGAGTCCGCCGTGCTGGCGATAGTGACGGTATTTTTCGATTAGTGGCCGCAGACAGAGATGGTCTAGCAGTTCGTGCGCGTCTTTCGCGGGGATGCCGTATTCATATTCGGCGCGGGTGATGCCCTCGGTGGGGCCTTTGATGGTGATGAAACCTTTGTCGCCCAACACACGCACGCGGACGGTGACGTCCGCGCCTGATGCGAGATAGCCCTGACGGCAGAAGAGTCCCTTGTCGTCGCCGCGCCATGCGTTGCTGGTCACTAAAAATTTGCGCTCGATTTCCTGTCCCATTTGTTTTACTCCACTTTTATTAGGTGGTCGAGTAGGCGCACTTTGCCGTATCGAGACCACCGAAAGGCGAGACGACCCGTAAACGTGGTCTCGATACGCCCCTCGGAGTACCTCGGGGCTACTCGACCACTACTTGATTCGAAAATATTAGGTGGCTAGAATTTGCATATACCCTAGCCGATAAAATCCATATCCAGCGTTTCCTCTTTCACCTTGCCACCTGCCATGCTGACGTAATACGCATGCGCCGACGGGCTGGAGGCGATGGTGTGGAGCAACTTCCCATCTTGAAAGTGGACTCCGGCGTAATCGTCCAGTGCGTAACCGGCAGAGATCGCACCAGATTTCATGAACGCGTGCAGTGACGGCTGACGGTCTGCTTCGCTGTGATAGTGCGGACAGCAACTTCCCGAAAGGAAACCGAGGCAATCG
>VFKQ01000219.1 GCA_009885445.1 Anaerolineaceae bacterium
CCCCATCCATTCTTCCACTATATCACTTACTTCACTTCTACAAAAATTTCACTTTCTCCGACAAAATTATCCGGGTCAGAAGGGTATTCGGCCCCATTAAATTCACCAGCTAAAATCACCATGTTGGGGTTAGTTGCGTTCGGATCGTTCAAGTTTAGATCTTGTGGTGTCAATTCATTTGTGGCTCGCATCAAAGTATTCCACATCGCCGCCAAGATACTTGCCGCATTTGCCCCATTACCACCAATGAGCTTCTTATCATATTTATGTTCTATTGAATAGTCGGGTATATAAGCACTCCCACCTACAAATACCATTTCTAACAATCCGGTTTTTTCATCTTTCACCGCCAACCAGCCGTAAGTTTCAGGCGGGCTGTAAATCGTCCCGTCAGAAATTGGCGTACTCGTCCGCTGAGCATCAATCTGTGTCCGCCACCAGCCTTTTATTGCGGACCAATTTTCAGGTGTTATCACTACCATTGGAATATCTTGCAAGCTCACTCCATCTGCCTCTTGCACCACCTTGTTTGCTTTCAGCCCAGCATATCCACCACTTTGATCCACGATCCACAAAAAATCCGTGCCGTCGGGGCTTTGCGCCGGGAGCCAGTAGCCCACTTCGTTGCCATCAGCATCGGTGTGCGTACTATTTTTGAGCCAGTTTAGTTTTTCCGCGTGCGTGGGATTGGCTTTGCCCAGCGTTTCTGCCCAGTAATCGGCGTTCGCGGGGCCATCGACAAAGGCATCTATCGCCATCTCCCACATGGCGTGGGGATCTTTAGCTTCGAGGTTCGCGCACCAGGTGGCGATGTCTTCGGGGTGCAGGCAGGTGAGGGATTCGGGGGTTGTCGCCGTCGCTTCGGGGGCAGCGACCCAAGTCGCAATCAGCGCGCCAGTTGGTTCTGACGTGAGCGTGGTTGCAACCTGTGTTGCGGTTGGCTGTTGTGTGGGAGCAGGCGCGCAGGCGGAGACGAATAAAATAAATGCAATTATCGCGATTGATTTTTGAGGCATGTCGGCTTCCTTTTTACTCGCATCAATACTTACGCATCCAAATGAAACGTGTGATACGCGTTCTTGCATGGGTTGCCCCAGGCGATGTGCATCTCGCGCGCGGTCAGGTCTATGACCATGGCATTGATGGTCTTCTCGCGGTCGAGCGGGTCTTTGATGTCGAGCGCGTGGTTGCAAATGGAATTGGTGAAGTTGACATGGTCACGTTGAATGGACTGCAAAGTTTTAATGGTGTGCGTCTCTTCGTGCTTCACCTGTCGCAGGGCGCGGAAGTAGCGCACGCGCGAAGCGATAATTTCTTCGGGGTTTTTCTCGATGGCTTTCATGCTTTCGTTTAAATAGTGATTCGTATGCACCATATAACCATCTTCGCCATAAAGTATTGCGAATTTGCGGGCTGAGACTTCCACGCTGTAGATCTCCCCACTTTCATGGACAATTAAATGATTGTAGCCCGCGGCCCGGTTTGGAATCAGCGTGGAGCGAATCGCGTCGCCGGGAGTCTTCGCCGCGAGCACCGCGCGCGAAACAAGGATGCGCGGGATGCCCATGCGCGAATCGTTGGGGTAGACCGAGTCGCAGAATTGGGCGATGCCATACGCGTTGAATCCGATATTGGGCAGGAGCCCGCCATACGTCATGGCCAGATACGGGGGTTCATCCTTCGGCGTGGCGTGGACGATGACCACGTCATCTTCATCTTCGGGCAACCAGTCTTCGTTGTGCGCGCCGAGCACATGCCCGTCGGCGGTGCGCTGTTCGTTGACGGCGAAACTCGTGCAGTGTGAAAGATGCAGGGCGTCCATCGTGACGGCTTCCATCGCATGTAAAACGGCCACATCTTCAAAGGCCACGCCCGCGCCCTCGGCCAGACCGGACATTTCGTCCACATATTGCGGATAACGTTCCTGCGCGAAGGGGACGAATTTGCGCGCCTGAATCTGCGCGCTCTCCCATGTGGTGGCCAGCTCGCCATACGCGCTGGTGAGCAAGGCGCGCGCGTTTTCGATGCTGTGCCGCACTTGTGTTTTCGCCGCTTCGCCATATTGTTGTCCCATTGCGCGGTGTGTGCCTTTGACGCGCACCAGCGGCGGCGGCGTGCTGTGGATGGGGGTGTTGAGCTGATCTTTTTTTGCCATAACTTCCTTTCGGTGGTGGGCGGTTGAAACCGCCACAACCATCGCGAAGCCGGCCTTCGCCGGCTAGTTGTGTAGTCCTGGTGGTGTAGTCCGCGAAAGCGGACTTCGCAGTTGTAGTGGTGACTTTAGTCGCCCACATCAGTTGCATCCTCAAACACATTTTCCAACTCTGCTTCAATCCGATTCTCGGCATGATGCTTTTTCTGATTTTCTACATATGCCTTTACACTTGCAACTTCGGACTTTCGAATTGTGAATGCGCCATACGCGCCCTGCCATTTGAATTCTCCATCAGGCTTCATGACATGCGTAATCAAATGCGATGTTGAGCCTTTAATTTCCTTGGCTAAAGTTGCAATGGCAACAGTGGTATGAAAACGCGTCAACACATGCACATGCTCTTCAATACCGCCGATGGCAATAGGCAAACATTTCAACTCGCGGCACTTCTCGGCAATGGCGGCATAAAGTCGCGGCTCAATCGCGGATGTAATTAATGGAAGTCTGTCCCATGTGGCCCAAACGAGGTGGACGTAAAGTTGAGTGTAAGGTTCTCGCATATCTATCCTCAGCGGTTAAAACCGCCTCAACATTTGCAAAGCCGACCTCCGTCGGCTGATGCATTAGTCTGTGCAGGCGGACTTCGTAGTTGTAGTGGCGACTTCAGTCGCCCATACTGCATCTAAAAAACCTGCCCCGAATTTTATCGGGGCAGGTCAAATTCTAACATAACGATTTTGTCGCCTTAGTCCACGGAGGTGGACTTTGCAGGCGTTGGTGCGACTTCAGTCGCCAGTGCCGGATAGCCCCTCGAGCCAAACCACGTCAACGCCACGGCGCCGATGCCGACGAGGGCAATCAGCACGCTCACCACCCAGCCCACGCAGGGAATCAGCGCCAGGCTTTCTGAAACCATTGCAAGCAGGAATGCTCCGAAGCCAGCCGTGAGAACCGGAGCCCAGCTTTGTTCGAGGGCTTTGGTGAAACGTTCGCCAACTTCCATGCCGAGAGCCACGAGGCCGAAGAGCCAGGCGAAGGCCACTACAAATCCTACAATAACGCTGACGGGAATCAAGATCAATGTGATGACCATGACCACCATCGCAATGGGCGCAAGCACCATGGTCAGCAAGCCCACGCCGCCTGCCATCATTGGCTGACTAATCGCCGCCTGCGCCACGCGCTCCATCTGCGGACGCAGGAAGAGCGACAACAACATGGCCAGAATTGCGATGCCGATGGCGCGACCGAGAATGCCGAAGGCACTGCCCACCGGGTTGTTGATAAACGTGGGCGCGATGGGCGCATTGGGCACATTCGGAATTGCCGGAATTTGAATCGACTGTTCGTCCACAATATCGCCGCCGACTTGCGCGCCTTCGGCGCGGCTGACCGAGCCGCCCACCAAAACAACGTCACCATCAACTGTGGATTTTTCGCCCAGCGACCCCGAGCCGCCAATGAGTATCAGGTCGCCATTCACGCTTCCATTCACAGTGACGTTGCCGCCGAAGGCGACGATGCTACCGGTGACGCTGGAGTCCTCTTCCACAGTCACGTTGCCGCCGAAGACGATCAGGTCGCTGTCAAGGGTTTCGCCGGAATGCACGGTGTAGTTGCCGCCGAAGATAACCGGGCCCCCGTCCAACGGTCCGATGTTTGATGCGGGCGCGGCGGCAATCATTGTCAGCGCGAGCAAAGTTGTCGCGAGTATTAATCCAATTTTTTTCATACACTAACTCCTTTTGTTGCATGTGTAAATTTCCAAACCGAGCGCGCCCACAGCCAGCCTAATCCACCGACGGCGCTGAAGATTAATGCGCCAGCCAGCGGCGAAATAAAATCTGGCACCACGCGCCATAGAATCGAACCGATACTGCCGATGGCCTGCGCCATGTCGCGCAGTCCGAAAACAAGATGCACGCCCATGCTGAATAATTCTGCGGGCGAATTTACATTCGGTTGCAAATAGGGCAGGGCGCTCCAGCCAAACAAGGCCAGCCCGCCGAGCACAAAAATCGTGATGCCCAGGATGCGATTGCGGCGCTCAACAACCTGTTGGGCTTCGAGCCGCGCTGTGAAGCGTTGCGTGAAGCCCACGGCTGGCGCGGCCATCTGCGCAGATTTCAGCGCGAGATTCACTTCGGCCAGCGCGGTGCAGTGACCGCACTCCTGCATGTGAACTTGCAGGGCGCGCTGTTCGTCGCGGCTGAGAGATTGCTCGCTGAGCAACCAGGTTTCAAAAGGCTGGTGATTCATGGGGGCTCCTTTGAGCGTGTGTTTGTGCTGCGGGCATTTCCCAGCGTTTACCAAGTGCGAGACGCGCGCGATGCAGGCGGCTCTTCACCGCGCTGACGCTCAAACCAAGTGCTTCGCTAATTTCAATTTCTGATGCGTCGTTCCAATAGCGCATGACGATGGCGGCGCGGTCGGTCTCATCGAGTGAAGCCAGCAAGCCGTGAACTTTTTCGCTGTCTTCGCGGCGCACCGATTCGCGCTCGGGGTTGGGCGCATTCACATCCGGAATTTCAAAGGCCATGCCATCCTCATCATCAGCGTCTATCGAGAACATCGAAAACTTGCGCCGCCGCAAGCGGTCTATGCAGTAATGCGCGGCAATCGAGAGCAACCATGTGGCGAATGGACGTTTTGCATCATAGCGTTCGATGTGTTGATAGGCGCGCAAAAAAGTTTCCTGCGCGGCATCTTCCGCCGCTTCGGCCTCGCCGAGCATGCGATAACACAGGTTATAAACGGGCTTTTGATACGCTTCGACCAGCAGGGTAAAGGCCTCACTGTCGCCGCGTTGCGCCCGGGCAACCCAGGCTTGTTCGTTGTCCACGCGTTCTCCTTGTTTCTGTCTCATTATACGGAGGAGGGCAGGGAAAGTTGCGAGTTGTTTTTTTACGCACTACGGATTAAAAATCC
>VFKQ01000138.1 GCA_009885445.1 Anaerolineaceae bacterium
AGCTGAGTGCGGCCGCGCCGAGAGTCTCCTCCATGGATTCAAAGAGGATGCGTCCCATTCGATTGGAAATACAAATCATAGAGTCAGGTTCTCAATAGCGGGTGCATCGGATGCCGGGACTTCCTCGTCGAGGAAGGTCTTCAGTTTTTCAACAAACAAGATGGGTTCGTCTAGCATGATGAAGTGTCCTGCGTTGGGAAAGCGTTCGATGCGCACATTCGTCCCTCCCTCCTGGAGTGGCTTCCATTGATTCGGGTTAACAACGAGATCCTTGTGGCCGTACATGCCCAGTACTGGGGCTTTAACTTGATAGAGGCTGGGGCGCAGGTCTGTACGACGCAGTGAACCGATGCTGGCGAAGAATGATTCGAGTGTGGTGCGCGAGATGTCGCGGTCCATCATGTCGGCCCATTTGGGGTCTTTGGTGTAATAAGGGGCCAGCAGACGATAGAAGCCTTTGTAGATCCAGATGTTGTGATAAGCGATCCAGCCGATGGGCCGGTAACCAAAGACGCGTGGGAAGAAAAATAGTGAAGAGCCTGAAATGGGTGAGCCGACGACGACCACTTTTTGCACGCGCTCGGGGTAGCGCATGGCCACCATCAAGCTGACGGTGCCGCCCATGCTGTGCCCAACCAGCGGCGCGCGCGCGATGCCGAGTTGTTCCATGAATTGATTAACGAGGCTGACGAAATCCTGCACGGCGAAGGTTTGATTTTTGTTACCTGATTCGCCGAAGCCCCAGAAGTCGAGCGCGTAGGTGCGATAATGCTGGCCGAGGGTGGCCATGGTTTGTTGCCATAACCCCCATGAGCCTTGATAGCCGTGCAATAGAATCACGGGACGACCGCGGCCAAATACTTCGTAGTGGACGATTCCTTGATCAGTGGTGATGGAAGACACGAGAACTCACAGCCGGATAGGTCCCTATTTTCCGGACTCCATTTCAGCGAGAATGCTGTAAAGTAATTCCAGCAGAATCGCTTTTACGGAACTGCGGTCTGGAGCGGTGCAGGGCAAAAGTTTAACTTTGGAGTCGAGACGCAGGGCATGGCGAATATCTTCAATTTCCCAGGCTTCTTTTTTATCTTGTTTGTTGGCGGCCACCACATAAGGCGTGGGCGCGTATGCGCGGAAGGTTTCGAGGATACTACGCGCCTCACGGAAAGTTTCGGGGCGCGTACTATCCACCATAACGATGAAGCCGAGCATGCCCTCAGAGAGAATCTCCCACATGAAGTCGAAGCGTTTTTGGCCGGGTGTGCCAAAAAGATACAGCACCAAGTCTTCGTCCACGGTGATGCGGCCAAAGTCCATGGCCACCGTGGTGGATTCTTTTTGGGCGCGTTCTTCCTTGCCCGAAATCTTGCGCTCGGTTGAGACAACGTCAATCTCGCTGACCGACTGGATGAATTCCGTCTTGCCAGCGCTGAACGGGCCTGTGACTACCATTTTTACTGTCTGCATAATAATTTCAATCCTTCTTCGCGGATGATGAATTATAGAGAGCGGATTCTGCCGATCAACTTGTTGACCAGCGACTTCTGCTCTTCCTTGTTTTCTGTGGGGAAGGTGCGCGCAGGCACGGCCACTTTAGCGCCCTCGGCGCGGGTCACTTCGACCAGGCCGGCTTGCAACAAACCGTACACAATGCGGCGCACTTCCATTTCGTTCATCTTGTTCGCGCTGGCAATCTGGCGCATAGTGTTCTTGGGATTAATATATGAAACGACGCGCCACTCTTCAACGCTCAGGTTCACATTCTTGAGCGGACGGTCTGTAAATTTCAGGGCCATGTCGAGGCTGGGAATTTCATCCTGCAATTGTTCCCACTCGCGTAACTGCCGCGAGCCTTCGATGATAATATTTTCCAAATCAAGACGCACGTTGATGCGGTCTTCAGGCGGGAGCATTTCGGCTTCGAAACGAAACGAGCCTTCGACCCACGCAAACAATCTGCGCACCACTTCGGTGAAGTGACCCTGCAAGTTCGCCAGAATATCTTCCTGCGAAACATAACCCGCGTTAATCAACAACAGGCCGAGTTCTTTATCTGTCATCTGGCCCGAGCGTTCCACGATGGCGCGATATTGATTCACCGAAATGCGATTGGCCTTGTGCAAAACCGTAGCCAGTCCATTATCTTCCTGACCGATGCGCGCAAATGCCAGCTTGCCATCGCGAAAAGCAAGATGCGCATGTTCACTCGGGCTCTCCACGACCAGCGTGCCGGTCTTTTGAGCCAGATTGATCAAGTTCAATAATTGTGAAATCGTGAAATCTCGTAGGTTTCCGCGTAAAGCCATTCGGCCTCATTGTTCCTTTTGGGAAGTTCGCAAAATTATACTTGCTGGCAGGGGATGAGTCAATTAAGCATTGTTGACACTATTGTTAGACATGCAGACAAGAAACCCTGTTTTCCGCCAAAGGCGATAAAACGGAGTTCTGGATTTACGGCCGCGCCTCGACGAAAAGTTCCACCCGCGTCATGCCCGCGCCCAAAGCGGGCACCTCGAACTCGAACGGCAGACTCGCCCCCGCGGCCAGTTCGCCCGTCCACTCCCAGCGTCGAAAGCCGCTGACTCGTCCGGCAGAATCGTAGGCCACTGCGGCCACCCAAATCGTTTTTGCAGGCTTTGAATTTGCCGTCAGCAAAACTTGTCCGCGCAAACGCGCTGTGCGCGCATTCGGCGCAATCTCCACAGATGTATTTTTTAGCGACGCCAGCAGATAACGCGCATCGTCCGAGGCGATTGCAATCGAGGTCAGCATTTGCACGCGCGGACTCAAGTCTGCGGCGAGGGGCGGGGGGAAGAAAGCCGTCAGCGGGAGTGAAGCGTGTGGCGGCAAAACGTCCAACGGAGGAATCGCCACTTGCGCTGAAACCGCTTTCCCGTCCGTGCCAAGAAGCGTGATTCGCGCGGACAAATTGTCGAGCGCGGAATCCGAGTCGTTGTGCGCGAGGGCGAAGCACCACAGTCCGCCGTCTGAGGTGAGATGGCAATTAACTTGCGTGATCGCAAACGGCGCGGGCGTGGGCGTGGGCGCGCCACTCGGGTTGTCGGCGTCGGCGGGAATCAAAAGTGTTTGCCCCACCGACATGGCGTTGGGCGAAACGTTTGGGTTCGCCGCCATCAGCGCCGCGAGCGGAATGCCAAACTGCTGGGCAATCGCACCCAGCGTGTCGCCGGCTTTGACGGTGTATGTAAACGGAGTGGGCGAGGGCAAAGGCGTGTCGCCGAAGATAACTTCGGGCGCTTGCGCCAACGTGGGGCTGGGCGTGGTGGTGAGGAAGGGAGTCAGTGCGACGGGCGTGGAGGGATTCGTCGCGGGTGTGGCGCACGAGGTGAGGAAAAAGAAGATGACGGTGATGAAGATTAGCTTGTGTTGCATGAGAGGATTATAATACCCGCCAGATTACGAAATGAAGTCGAGCATCCTAAAGAATAGGAGTGCCTAATGAGCGCACAAATGTTATCTGCTGAGTTAAGTGGTTTATTTGCTGTGCCAGAGGCAGAGTTAATTCACAAAGGTCTTTTGATTGATCGAAAAAGAAATCCGCCTTGCCGAAGCCGAGATCGCTTCGATTCGCGAACGTTACGATGTGTTCTCTAAAGAGGCACTTTACAAAGCGGTTGAAGAAAAAAAGTGGCGGGGCATCCCGCATGGGAAGACTACATCGTTTGGAAAAATAAAGAAGCGCATATCAACAAACTGCGCCAACTTGCTGAAAAAGAATAGTGTATGCTCGACACTTATCAGTCGTTGGCAGACCTGGCTTTAACAGAGTTTAGCGACATCGTCACAGCTTCGCAAATGATTGGCGGCAGTCCTGCCGACCCCAATAAATTGCGGGCGCTTGTTTGTGTGCGAGCCGACGACTCGTCGCTTCGGATCAGCGTTTCCAGTTCTTGGCGATTTTCTTTGGACGGTTAACATGATATTTTGTGGTCATTCGCCAAGTATAATTTACGCAATCTATTCAAGTTGGCAGGCTACTAGCTTAGGTGAATAATTAACTGGCCTCGTATCCTAAAACCCCAATGGGTTGCATTTTTACGTTGCTGACTGCGTTTTTTGTTGCCTTCGCCGCGTAAAGCGCAGCGTCTGCATTTTTTATAATTTCTGCCGCAGATTCTGCGCCATGTGAAGTAGCGATGCCAATGCTGATGGTGATCGCTTTTTTTGCGTTACCAGTCAGGGTGGTTGCTGCATATTTTCTAATCCGTTCAGCCAGCTGAATCGCGTCGTCCATCGAAGTATCTGTAAGCAGAACCATAAATTCATCTCCGCCCCAGCGGCCTGCTAAATCTTGTTTGCGGATATGGGTTTGAAGTGATTGTGCGAGTTCCCTGAGTATGATGTCTCCTGTGGTGTGCCCGTAAGTATCGTTAATCTCTTTCAGGTTATCCAGGTCAACCAGCAATAGAGAAAATTCGCCCTGTTGCCTCGTGGTGCGCGCAAACTCTTTTTCAAGGAAGGTTTCTGCCGCGCGGCGGTTGGGGATGCGCGACAGGGAATCTATCGTCGCCAGTTCGGTCAGGTCGATTTGCAAGCGCTGGCTGACCATGAGGATGAACCCGATTGTCCAGGAGAAACTGAGCAGAAAAAGCAGGAGATATACAGCAGATTCAACTGGAGAGTTTGTGAATAGTTCTTTGGGCGGGGTAATGATTGTCACGACGGATCTAAAAATCAGGAAGATTCCATAGATGGTAAACGAGATAGCGATTAACCTGATTCCCATGCGGTAGGGGGCCTGCCGCGCTCCCCAAAGCTTGTAAACCATGAGCGCAATGGCTAACGCGCCCATCAATGAAATGCAAATAATACGCGCCCCAATATTGTCCGTTATGTAGCGGAAATAGAAAAGCGTAAGGGCTGTAAGTGAAAGTATGGAAATAACCAGAACGTTGCTGTGTTTTTGCCCCGTGAATTTGCTGACTGCGATGTAGTAAAGATTGGGGCTGGCAAGAATCAAAAGGTTGGCAACCACTATGGTCAGCCAATCAGGCAGGACATCGCGAAAGAGGGCCAACGAAAAGCCAATCGCCATACTCAGATTCCCCAACAAGGCAGTGCCCACGCCTCGATATTCCCCGACCAGATATCTTTGTGCTCCGATGACGGACGCCTGGATAAAGAAGGCAATTGCAATCAGCAGGGCCGTCGTGCGGGTGTCAAATTGTGAAAGGAAATCCATCTATAGCTCTTTCGCGAATCGGGTATTAATTTCGTAAGCGCAGTGTATCATTTTGATGGCATGGATGAGTTTGCAAATGGTATACTGTTTTTTATGCCTGAATTCTTCACTCTTATAGAAGCCAATCAAGCCATGCAAACCGTCCGCCCACTGATGGACGAATTGCAGGAAATCCGCGCCAAGATCCTGGTGCATCAACCCGCCGCCTGGCCCGCCATGCAAAAATCCGCTGGCAATGGCGGCAATTTGGCGCTCAGCAAAATGGTGCAGGAGTTCGACAGGCTGGATGTGCTCGTCCATCGTATTCACGATCTGGGTGCGCAGATAAAAGATTTGAACAGCGGCCTACTCGATTTTCCTGCGCTCAAAGACGGCCGCGAAATTTGTCTGTGTTGGAAGCACGGCGAAGACGACATTGTCTATTGGCACGAAGCGGACGAAGGCTTTGCCGGTCGCCAGTTGATTGACTGGGAATAAATTTAAATACAGCGAGTTTTAATGACCACACTCCAAAGTATTGGACGTTACGAAATTGAAAGCGAACTCACGCATGGCGGCATGGGCATTATTTTCCTTGCGCGTGACCCATACATCCAGCGCCAGGTGGTTATCAAGGTGCTCATGTATCAACAGGCGCTGGACGATATGTATCGCGATTTTTTTCAGCGTGAAGCCGAAGTCATCGCCGCGTTGGAGCATCCCGCCATTGTGCCCATTTATGATTTTGGCTGGCATGGCAAACAACCCTATATCGTCATGCGCTACATGTCTGAGGGGACTTTAGATGCGCGTCTGCAAAAAGAAGAACTCAAGCTAACAGAAGCCGCACATATCTTCAAGCGCGTTGCCGAAGCGCTGGATGCCGCCCACGCGCGCAAGATTATTCACCGCGACGTGAAGCCCTCCAACATCCTGTTCGACTCCACGGGCGAAGCCTTCCTCTCTGATTTCGGGATCGCCCAATCCAAACCGATCACAGCTGACGATGGCGACTACCTCGTCGGCACGCCCGCTTACATGAGTCCCGAGCAGATTAATGGCACCGCGCTAGATGGCCGTTCCGATATTTATGCGCTCGGCGTGGTGTTGTATCGTGTGCTCACGGGCCAGCTTCCCTTTTCATCCGATTCAAATACTTCATTAATGAGGATGCACGTAGATAGGCCCATTCCCGACATTCGCTCGGTGCGCAATAATATTCCCTCCATCTGGCAGGAGGTGGTCAGCAAGGCCATGGCCAAAGAACCCGCTGACCGTTATCCCAGCGCCGGGGATTTTGCGCGCGATATTAATGAAGTGGTCTCAGGCCGCTGGTACTTGCGCAAACTATAAGATCTGAAAACCCCTGCCACGAAGACACCAAGGCACTATGACACGAAGTATTTACTCTTGGTGTCTTCCCTGGCACCGCCCGCCAGGGCAGGTGTGAGACTTTGCGCCTTGGTGGTTAAAAGTAAATAGTCTTCAGATATTTTCTGATCGCCTCATCGCAATTCAAAATATAGGAGCATGCCTCATATGCTAGATACCATGGACTACATTGTCGAGCACGAACACGAACAGCTCGTCACATGTTTTGACCGTCATAGCGGACTGCGCGCATTGATCGCTGTCCACAATACAACGCTCGGCCCGAGCCTGGGCGGCACTCGATTATGGCATTACGAAAATAGTGAAGCGGCCATCTTTGATGTGTTGCGCCTGTCGGAAGGCATGACTTACAAAGCCGCCGTGGCCGGGTTGACTCTCGGCGGCGGCAAATCAGTCATCATGGCTGACGGCAAAGAAAAGGACCCGCAAGTACGCACGGCGCGATTCCAGGCTTTTGGCCGCATGGTGGAAAATCTCAACGGGCGTTACATCGCCGCCGAAGATGTCGGCACCACCACCGCGGACATATTGACCGCCCGAGGTGAGACGAAGCACGTTGCCGGCTTGCCCACTGAGGTCGGCGGAAGCGGCGACCCGTCACCGGTCACTGCTTATGGCGTGATGCAGGGACTGCGCGCCTTGACTGAGATAATTCTAAAGACGGACCAATTCAAAGGTGTGCGCGTGGCCATTCAGGGACTCGGCAAGGTGGGCATCAGCCTCGCCGAGCAACTCGTGTCTGCCGGCGCGACAGTCATAGCCACCGACATCAACACTGAGACCTGTCGTCGCGCCGCTGAGGAATTCGGCATTAAGATCGTCGAGCCAGAATTCATCTACGACGTGGACTGTGAAATCTTCGCGCCCTGCGCCCTGGGCGGCGTGATCAATGACCAGACCTTGCCGCGCTTGAAATGTAAGATTGTTGCGGGCAGTGCCAATAATCAATTGCTCGACACGCGCCATGGCGAAGCCCTCAATGAAATGGGCATCACTTACGCAGTGGATTACGTCATCAACGCCGGCGGACTGATTAACGTGGCCCACGAACTCAGTGGCTACAACAAAGAGAAAGCCCTCGCACAAGCCGCGCAAATTTACGACACTGTCAAAAAAATGCTGGCGCTCGCAGCCAGCGAAAAAATTTCCGAAGTCCGCGCCGCGCGGATGATGGCGCAGGAGCGTTTGGGTGCTGTCGCCGCCAGGTAATTCTTTTTATTTCTATCCCCTGACACTTTCAAGAAAACGGTGGTCGAGTAGCCCCCGAGCGACCTTCTCGGGGCGTATCGAGACCACATTTAGCAATTTCGCTGTTCGGTGGTCTCGATACGGCGGAAGAACACCGCCTACTCGACCACCAGTGTATTTTTGGAGCAAACTGTCAGGTGGCTAGTTTTATTTCTC
>VFKQ01000097.1 GCA_009885445.1 Anaerolineaceae bacterium
ATTTCACCTCGCGCCGCAATTATACCTTTTCACCCGAAGTTTCAACCTTCCCACTCTGCACATTCCACACTTTCGCACTTTGCACAAAATCAGGGGTGAACATCTTCAAGTCCGTAGCGCTCAACAACGATTGTTCGGTCTCACCCAAATATTTCAACAAGTCGGCGCGGCGATGGACGTCCAGCTCGGCCATCACTTCGTCGAGCAGAATCACGGGCCATTGATTCGTGCGCGCCTTCATCCATGAGACTTCGGCCAGTTTGAGCGAGAGCAGGGCGGTGCGAATCTGTCCGCGTGAGCCGTAGTCGCCCAGGTCGATTTTGTTGGCGAGGAAACGCAACTCGTCGCGGTGTGGCCCGATCGTTGTCAGCCCGCGAGAAATTTCCTCGGCGCGCGCACCCCGCAAACGGTCCAGAAAGCCGCGCTCGATTTCTTTGATGTCCACTGAGGAGCGGTCCACAGGCGCATCCAATTTAAGCGCAATCTTCGGCAGAGGGTCATAAGACGGTTCATAGGCGAGACGCAAAACTTCGGCGCCGTGAGTCAACTCCACGTGGATTTGCGCGGCCAGCCGTTCGAGTTCCTGCGTCGCGGCGATGCGCCACTGGATGATCTGCGCGCCGAGGCGAGTCAGCGCTTCGTCCCACACGTCAAGCGGGTCGGCGTTGCCGCCGTTTTCGTTCAGCGTTTTGAGTAGTGCGTTGCGTTGTTCGAGGGCCTTGGCGTAATCGCTGAGCACGCCCGCATACGCAGGGACGGCTTGCGCCAGCGCAAGATTTAAATAGCGCCGACGTTCGTCGGGCGCACCCTCGATGATTTGCGACATCTGTGGCACGAAGACCACCGCGTTAAATTTTCCGACCGCGTCACTGGCTTGCTTCTTCACGCCGTCCAGCAAAATTTCTTTGCGCAAGCGTTGACCGTTGACTCCGCTTGGCTCAAGAATTAAACGCACTTCAATTTTGTGATTGCGCCCCGCGCGCACATATTCGCCGACGATGCGTCCCACGGCGGGCGTGTTGCGCGCTTCTATGAAATTAATTAATTGACGGTCCACGTTGGTTTGAAACGAAGTCAGCGCGGCCAGAAAATACACCGCCTCAAGGATGCTGGTCTTGCCCTGTGCGTTGTCGCCGACGAGCAACACGGATGGACGCGGCACATCCAAATCGAGACGGGCGAAGTTGCGGAAGTTGGTCAGGGAGAGGTGTTTGAGATACATAAGGTAACACGACATTTATGTCGCCTTTTACGAGCGACATAAATGTCGCGTTACAAATTGTTTTACACTTCATTCTCTGGTTCAGTTTCGTTTTCTTCAGGCTTCCAAACATGGGTGGCGATGTCGGTGAACAGCACGCCGTTGAGATGGTCAATCTCGTGCTGGAAGATGCGCGCCAGCCAACCCTGGGCCTTCACGCGCATCGGCTGGCCGCGACGGTTGAGTCCCCTCACTTGAATGGCTTCGAAGCGTTCCACCTCGCCGACCAGGCCCGGAATGGAGAGACAGCCCTCCACGCCCATCACTTTTTCGGCAGAAGTTTTTACGATCTCGGGGTTAAGCATGGCCCACACTTTTTTCTTCAGCTCCTGCTCGGCCTCTTCCTCTTCATCTTTAGGTTCGTGCTCAAAGTATTCGACGACGATGACGCGCTCGGCGAGTCCCACTTGCGGGGCGGCCAGACCCACTCCGGGCGCGTCGCGCATCGTCTCGATCATGTCGTCAATCAGCGTTTGCAATTTGTTGTCGAAAGCCGTCACCACGCGTGCTTTGCGGCGCAAGACGGGGTCGGGCAGGGTGACGATGGGACGCAGGGTCATTTGTGGTTCCTGTAAAAATTAACCACAGATGAAAGCGATGAAATTAAAGTGTGCATTTATTTCATCCCCTTCATCTGTGGTTTAAGATATTCCCGATTTTACTCTGGATTTGGATTGTTCTTCTTTTGTTGCTCGCCGCGAAATTCTTCAGAGTTCATATGATAGGTGGCGATCCACTCGGCCATGCGTTCGCGCTCACCTGCGGCGGCGGCGGCGGCCTTGGCGGCTTGGCGCGCCATGCGCCGGCGATCTATATCTGACTGCACTGTGGCCGGGTCGAAGATGTCTTGAAATTCAAGTTTTGAACCGCCGACGGCGATGTAGACCGTACCGAAATTAAAAATATTTCCGAGCAAACCTATGCGCTTCGACTCGGTGCTGATGATGCCTTCGAGCGGCGCGGCGCGGCGTTCCTCGGTGCCGAAGGGTTTTTTATCAATGTCAACGACCTGATCGGAGGTCACTTGAAAGATGTCGTTCACCCAGTCCCAGTATTGATAAATCCACCAGCCCAAAATTGGCAACATCAACACTGGCAATGAAAGCACAAGCGAATCGATTTGCCAGCCCACGCCCTCGGTAAATCCGAAAAGCACCTGCTCTTCATTCGTGCCCAGAAAAATCATCCGTCCGATCCACCAGACCAGCAGGCCCAACAATATCAATGTGGGTTGCCAGACCTGTTGTAATAAAACAAAAGTGTGTTTGCGGTACGTGACTGTTTCGCCCTCTTCCAGTTTTAAGCTGAACACATGTGAGAGCGCAATGCTCAACGCGCTGGGGGTGCGCACCTTCGGCGTCGCCGCAGTCTCAATCACCACTGCCGGCGGACGTTGGCTGGGCGGAATCCCGAGCCGCTTGCGAATCGCATTCTTCATGGCATCTTTTTCCATGACAAGGTTTTGTTCTTTCGTGCGCCCCCAATATTCCTCAATGATGCGCGCCGCCAATCGCGGCCGGCCTACATGACTAAAAGATATTTTGCCCACATACGTGCGAATAATGACATTGCCGTAATCAAATATGCGCCCCAGATAATCCGTCTCCACGCTCACTGAAAGGACTGTGCCCAGCGGCGCCTCGGTGCGGCTATCAAAAAAGGCCACCACTTTTTCCACCCAGACCACACGTTGACTGGTCACCACATAATAATCATTTTCATGGTCCACCACAATCCACACAATCCAGGCGGCAATCGCCAAAGTTATCACCAGCGCAACTGCAATCGGCCAGTTGGCATTCACCAGAAATCCCCAGGCAACTGCGCCCAGCGGAATAATCAGCGCGGCCAGTGGGCGCATCAGCGAAACCCACATCAGAATCGGGTGCGCGCGCGCCACGAAATACACGTCCTCATCTTCACGCACCCACTTGAAACGCAAGTGCCGCCACAAGCGATGGCTGTTCACCACCACTTCAAGCGTCGGCTTAAGCGCCGGCGCGCGTTTGAGCAATTCCTCCACCTTTTCGCCATGCAAGGCCAGCAACTGCACATTTGTGGCCGCAACAATCGAAGCCGTGCGCGGGCGCTTGGTAAATAATTCCTCCTCGCCAAAATAATCCTGTGACACCAGATGCGCGAGCACATCTTCGCGATTATTCTTGCGCTGAATCACATTGGCCTGCCCGCGAAAGACAAGATACAACACATTGCCTTGCGCGCCCTGCTCAATAATTTTCGCGCCGGTCTCATACGTCTCATCCACCAGCGCCTGGGCAACGTCGTTGAGATCATTCTCCGAAAGGTCAACGAAGAGATGAATCTTGCGAATGAAAGCAACGCGTTCTGGAATGCTGGTCACGGGCTGATTCTACTTCAAATGGCGCGCACGATGGCGCATCCAAACGCGGGAACTTCCGTCACATCAGGTAGCCGCCCAGCCAGCAACGAATCAACAGCCTCTTCAAAATATGAACGCGTCGGCGCGCGTTGACGAAACGAAACATCATCCACCGCGCCGCGATAACGCAGGACTCCCTCGCGGTCGACGATAAACACCTCGGGCGTGACCAGCGCTCCAAATTGGTCGGCCACAATATGCCGCGCATCTTTCAGCACTGCGAGCGGGCCGCGCCTGCGAGCGGCATCTTCCAGCTGAGAGTCGCTTTCGTTGGCGTTGGCAGCGATGGATAAAATCACAACTGCATCTCCCCAACGTGTCAACGCCGCGAGCATCGCCGCATCGGTGCGCTCCACATGCGGGCAATCCGCGGACCAAAAGTTGACGACGCTGATTCGTCCGCGCGAATCGCTCAGGCGCTGAGTCTGCCCGTGTGGGCTGACCAGTTCAAAGTCCGGCACGAGGCGGTTGAGTTCGAGAGTCATTCCTACATTATACGTCCACAAACTTGTGCATGATAAAATGTCGCCCTATGAAAAAATGGCAGTTTTGGTTTGGCGTGCTAATCAGCGCGCTATTTTTGTGGGTCGCGTTTCGCGGCATCCAGTGGACCAATTTATGGCAAACATTGCAGGCGGCAGATTACATCTGGCTCTTGCCGGGCATCGGCGTATATTTTGTGGGCGTGTGGGTGCGCGCCTGGCGCTGGCACTATTTGCTCGGGCCGATAAAAAAAATCCCCACGCGGACGATTTTTCCCATCACGGTGATGGGCTACGCGGGCAATAATATTTTTCCGGCGCGCGCGGGCGAAGTGTTGCGCGCGGTGATACTCAAACGCAAAGAAGGCGTGCCCGTTTCGGCTTCGCTGGCAACCATCATCGTCGAGCGCATCTTCGACGGCGTGGTCATGCTTTCATTTGTGTTTCTCAATTTGCCAGAACTCGCAAAGTTGACTTCGGCTTCGGGTTTTGTGGGCAACATTCAACAAGTTGCGGTCATCGGCGCGGGAGTATTCGCGGGTGCGCTGATTCTGTTTTTACTGGCGGCCATGTTCCCGCACACCACGATGCGTGTTGGGTTATGGTTGATTCGCTTTTTGCCGGAGCGATTCCACACACGCATCATCAGCGTGATGAATAAATTTCTCGACGGGCTGGCTTCGCTTCGTTCGCCGTTTAATGTCTTGATGGTCTTTGTCACCTCGGCGGTCATCTGGCTATTGGAGACATCCAAATATTGGTTCGTGATGCAGGGTTTTGATTTTCACGTTTCGTTCTTCGCGCTGATGTTGATGAACGGCATCGTCAATCTCGCTACGACGATTCCGTCCGCGCCCGGCTACATCGGCACCTTCGACACCCCGGGCATCGCCGTGCTCACGGCTTATGGCGTGGACCCGGCTACTGCGGCGGGTTACACCCTCGTCTTGCATGGCGCGTTATGGCTCCCCATTACTTTGCTGGGCCTGTACTACATGGCCCACGAGGGAATCAAGTGGAACGAGAATATTCGCAATGAATTGGGGCAATCAAGCAGTGAAAGTTGAATGGACCAGAGCGGCAAGATTGGCGACACCAAAGTATCCACCGCCCTGGCGTTTTCAAACGGGAAACGCCATGCCATTTTGATTCCCGCAACGGTTAAGCGCGAATGTGTGCGTGTCCTGCGTGGTGAAAGAAAACTTGAAACCAAGCGTAGCTTACGTTTGTTTCTTGTAGACTCGCCCTTCGAATACGGGGGTACCCTGCGCTCACATCGTCCCGATGCGCTTACGGGAGGGCAGTGGGCTGGAAGTTAATGCTCAGGGCCGTGATTTTCTATAAAGCAATTAACGCGGGTTGGTTTTTGAGCACCGCCTGCATCGACCATGGCCCCGTCCACGTGACGGTGACGGGTTCGATGCGGCCGCGCAGATCCTGCTCGGTTTCGACGAAGACGAGTTTGTTCGTCGGCGTGCGCCCGCGCCAGCGGCCTTTGACGTTTTCTTCGAAGAGCACGTCCACGGTTTCGCCCAAATATTTCTGGTTAATCTCGGCCACGATGCTTTCCTGCAAATCGTCGAGCAGGTGCAGGCGGCGCATTTTTTCTTCTTCGGGCACGTTGTCGTCCATGCGCCGCGTGGCGACTGTTCCCTCACGGGAGGAGTAACGCGCCAGATGGGCTACATCCAGCCGCAGGTCGGATAAGACGCGATGAGTCTCCATAAACTGCGACTCGCTCTCGCCGGGGAATCCGACGATGATGTCGGTGGCGATGGAACAGTCGGGAATCTTCGCGCGGATTTTTTCGATGAGGTCGCGGTAATCCTGTTGGGTGTAGCCGCGCTTCATGTTGGTCAGCACTTCGTCGTCGCCGGCTTGAATGGGGACTTCGATGTGCGGCATCACTTTGGGAAGCTCGGCGATGGTGTCCATCAGTTCTTCGGTGAAATAATTGGGATGCGAGGTGAGGAAGCGGATGCGCTGGAGGCCGTCGACTTCGTGGATGACGCGCAGGAGTTGCGCGAGGTTGGGGCCGTCGGGGACGTCTTTGCCGTAGCGGTCAACGATTTGCCCGAGCAGGGTGACTTCTCTTACGCCTTGTGCGGCCAGTGAGCGGATTTCGCTGACGATATCGCCAACGGGGCGACTGCGCTCGATTCCGCGCCGCGCGGGGATGATGCAAAAGGTGCAGGCGTGTGAGCACCCGTAAACGATCGGCACGTGCGCGCTGACGAGTCGTCCGCGCTCGTGCTGGGGCAGAATCAATGCGCTGGCGATGTCGCCGTCCATGATGCCGAAGCGACGGGCGGTCTCGTCCGCTTCGATGGCGCGCACCTCGCCCTGCGAGAGGAACGAGATCAGCGGACCCGGGTCGGAGGGCGGCGAGAACACGTCGACGAAGGGCAGTTTGGCGCGCAATTTCTCCGCGCCGCGCACGCCGACCATGCAACCCATTAAGTTGATGACGAGGTTGGGGTTTTGCAGTTTGAGCGGCGCCAGCGAGGTGACGCGGCCCATGGCCTTATCCTCCGCAGACTGGCGCACGACGCAGGTGTTGAGCACGATCACGTCGGCTTCTTCGATGGTGTTGGTCAGGGTATAACCGAGGTGCTCGAGTGACGAGCCGACGCGTTGCGAGTCGGCCACGTTCATCTGACAGCCTTCGGTCCACAGGTGGTATTTCATAGGACGGGGATTATACCAAGAGGAGAACTGGAGGGCTGTAATTGGTAAGCGGTAATTGGGTTGGGCCGAAGATGGGCATCTCCTTCGATGCTATAATATCTTCATGGATGATGATTTTGACATCAAGATGTATCGTGAGCGCTGGAAGGCCGTGGAGGAAATTGAACGGCAGGAATTGCGCGCGCTGACGATGGAAAAACGCCTCCAACAAATGATTAATATCTGGCGCATGGCGGCTGGGCTTGGCTTTTCATTTGAACCCGACACCAGTGAAATGGAAGTTTTTGCACGCTGGGCAAAAGTTACAGAGGGGCAATGACATTTCCAGAACCCATAAAAACATTTATTGAGCCGTTGACGGCACTGCAACGCCTGCTTGACCGTTTCAACTCCCAGGGCGTTATCATCGGCGGGATTGCCACAGGCTTTTTAGGCAAGCCAAGATTTACAGTTGACCTGGACGCCATGTTCTTTGCCTCCATAAGGGATGTTCCACGAATTTTGGAAATGGCGAAAGAGGAAGGCATTGAGCCGCGCCGCAAAGATGCGGCAGAATTTGCCAAACAAAGCCGCGTGTTATTGTTGAAGCATGTATCCAGCGGCACAAGTGTGGATATTTCCCTCGGCGCTTTTCCGTTTGAAGAGGAAGTGGTCGCGCGCAGTACTTTGTACAATGTTGGGATGCTGTCGGTGCGACTTCCCACGCCGGAAGATTTAATTATCTTGAAAGCCATTGCCCATCGCCCAAAGGACTTGATCGATATTCAAACCGTCATTGATGCGCACCCGGATTTGGACATCCCGCGGATCAAACGATGGGTGAAGTCGTTTGAAGAAGTTCTGGAAGCGCCAGATTTATGGGAAGATATCGTAAAGATGTTCAAGTGATAAGAATCGAAATCTCCGCAGTCGTAAACTGCGGAGATTTTATTTTGTTCAAAACCCAACCCTCCACGCGGACCTTGCGCTTGACAGCAACGCCCTGCGCGCGAGACACCTTCGGCAGGTCTTAAGAATTGACCCCGTAAAGGAGAGGGGTTTTGCCCTATGCGCGGACATTGCCATCATGGGTGCGGCAAGAAAAACCCCGAAGCCTTTCGACTTCGGGGTTTTTCTTTTAGGCGGCAGTAGTTTCAAATGCCATTCGGACTGCGTCTGCGGATTGCATTGAGAAATTCAATTTCTCGAACCCGATTACCTTGCCTTGGCGGTCTTTCATCAACACAATTTCCTCCCCTGTTTCCTCGGCTATATATTCATCGGCGGGATTCCCAAACCAGACTGTAAGCGTATTGCCTTCACGGTCGTAATAAACCTTTACTTGTGCCATATCACAATTCCTTCCTTGATCGCGTCCGTTGGATAGGTCGTGATCAAAAAGCCAGCCTCTTCTGTTTGTTTTGACACCGCACAAATCCACCGTTTTTCCTGTTCTGCCTTGTAAAACAGGTAGACCATTGCGTCCGACTTGCTTTGACGAATCTCGTCCGGGTGTTCGAGTGTCTGTTTGACATCCTCTTCGCGCCCTGCCATGGCAGGGTGTTTGATGGTGACGATCAATTCCCAGTAGGCTTTCGTAACACGCACCCGAAAGCCAAGCGGAGTAATTGCTTCAAAGAGGATATCGGTTTCAGTGGCCATCATTTTCTTTACTCATTTTACCTGTTTTCCACTTGCTACGTTGACTGAAATAATCGGCTCTCTGGGAATCGCCGTGATGGTATCCACATCTGGGGGCGTTTTGGCTCAAAAGTCTGACTTTTGCCCCCATATATGGGGGGTATCACGGCAACTCCCAATGAACCAAATAATCTGTGCGGAAACCTGACCTGC
>VFKQ01000087.1 GCA_009885445.1 Anaerolineaceae bacterium
CGCGGCCAACACCGAAGCGACGCCATCGTCCACGGAAAGCAATGAGCGCAAAATCTGTCTGTATGAAATGTCAATTTTTTCAACAGCAATCGGATTCAATTCCTGCAACCATTGCGGCTTGTCGCTGATATCTTCTTCCATAAAATCGGGTGGGCGGAACGGGTCCGCGCGCAAAAAGCTATTCGCGCGAAACTGTCCTTCGTGGCGGTCGGCCCAAAAATATGGAGAGTGCGGATTGTAATAAGCCATCACCAAAAAGAACGGCGCATCGCGCGACTCTGAAATAAAGTTTACGGCGTTTTGTGTGATCAGGTCCGCGCTGAAAATATTTTTATCGCCGCTGTACTCCACCACTGTCCCATTTTGCGAAAGGCTGAAGCCATTGTAAAAATTTGTCGAGCCTGCATCTTCTTCGCTTTGCACGCGGTCGAGCAGTGCGCCCCACACGTCCCAGCCGAGGGGCACACGCCCAAACGGATTTAAATCTTCGTAACCGTTCATGTACTTGCCAAAATAGGCCGTGCGATAACCCGCGGCCTGCAACGGAATCGCCACCGAGTGAGTCTCGTCAAATTTTTGCGCGCCCCCGCTCGGCGCACGATTGCTGAGCACACCATGATTGTGCGCGTACTCCCCCGTCCAAATGCTGGCGCGGCTCGGGCAACACAGCGGCGTGGTCGAAAATCCATTTTCAAACACGACGCCATTTTTCATCAGCACATCGCGCACGGTGGGCATGAAGTTCACGGTGTGGTAGGGCTGATCATCTGTCAGGATGAAGATGATATTCGGACGGGCATCCGCCATCCGCGCGGAGGAGACCGTCCCTGTTGGTGGCTGGGGACTGAAGAGCGTCGTCGAATACGCGCTCGAGTCCGCGCTGTGAGTGGGTCGGGCTGTCGCAATGGGCGTGGACGTCGCGCAGGCCGCGAGAAAAATTATCGCCGCGCAAATCCAGACGAGAGTCTGTTTCATGCTGACAGGTTGCCGACGAGTCCCAACTCGGGCGCGATTTTGCGCATGGCGAGAATTACGTTGCCGACGTGCTCCCACAATTCAATGCCGAAGACTTGCGCGGCGTGTTCCATTTCGTCGCGCGATGTTCCGGCGGCGAAGGCTTTGTCTTTCCACTTTTTTTTCACCGACGATGCTTCAAGATCATACAGTGACTTTGACGGGCGCACGAGCGCAACAGCAGTGACGAGGCCGGTGATTTCGTCGCAGGCGCAGATGGCTTTGCGGCGCATCGTTTCGCGCGGCATGTTGAGGTGATCGGCGTGACTCAAAATGTCTTGCACAATTTCTTCGGGCACGCCGCGCTCGCGCAGAATCGGCGCGCCGTCTTGCGGATGCCCCTCGAGCGTGGGATGAATCTCCCAGTCGAAATCGTGGAGCAAGCCGACGAGGCCCCAGGCTTCAACGTCTTCGGCAGAAAGAGCATCTGCACCTTCGGCAAACTTCTCGGCGTAGAAACGCATGGCGGCTTCGACGCACAGCATGTGCCGCACGAGGCCTTCGTTTTTGACGTGCTCACGGACGATGGAGAGTGCTTGGTCACGGTTCATTGATTCCTCATTTGTATGCGTCCTTGCGATGGCGGACGCGGATGATTTCGATCAACAATCTGGATTGGAAAACATCGTAAATGATTCGATAATCCCCTTGGCGCACACGATAGGAATGCTCGGAGCCTGTCAATTTTCTAACCCCATTTGGAAAGGGGTCGGCGGAGAGTTCGTCGACCGTGGTCAGGATTCTTGAAATAACCTGCCTCGGCAATTTCTCCAGCTCTTTTTCTGCGGAGCGCTTCCACTCAATTTGAAAGGAGGCCATTGCGTTTTAATCGAGCAACGACATCAGCCATGGCGACGGTCTCTTCGTCACGACGTTCGGCGATAACCGCCAGATCATCGAGATCTTCGAGAAGTTCCTCAAATTCTTCAATGGGTAGAATGACGGCTGTCTTCTTGCCGGTCTCGTCGGTAATATATTGCGCCTGTAATTCACGAATGGATTTCATGGGAGTCTCACTTTTCAAGATTATACACTAGGGGAAAATCGGCTCGGGTTCGCCCAAAATTGGAATTGGCTTGCGATAGAGTATATCGCTGATGGAATCGAC
>VFKQ01000070.1 GCA_009885445.1 Anaerolineaceae bacterium
AAGATTTACTCGCAAAACGCCGCCGAGGACGGCGCAAGGAGCAAGCTCTATTTTTACTCGTATTTGTACGGTAGAGAAATTTTTGTTATACAATGATGACATCCTTTTGCAGGAGCACAGCATGAGTCAATACGTCGCCGCCATCGACCAGGGTACCACCAGCACGCGTTGTATCATCTTTGACCACGATGGCAACGTGATTGTGGTCAGTCAAAAAGAGCACCAGCAGATTTTCCCGCGGCCCGGCTGGGTGGAGCATGACGCATTGCAAATTTGGGAGCGGACTCTCGAAGTGATGAACGGCGCATTAGACAGAGGCCGCCTGCAGCCCGAGCAGATTCGCGCCATCGGTGTGACGAATCAGCGCGAGACCACGGTCGTGTGGGACCGTAAAACGGGTTTGCCCATCTATAACGCCATCGTCTGGCAAGACACGCGCACCGATGAAATTTGCAAAACGCTGGCGAAGAAGGGCGGACAGAATCGCTTCCGCGCGCAGACGGGTTTGCCGCTGGCGACATATTTTTCAGGCCCCAAAATTAAATGGATTCTCGAAAATGTGCGCAACGCGCTGACGCAGGCCCGTCGCGGCGATTTGCTCTTTGGCACAATTGACTCGTGGCTGATCTGGAAATTAACGGGGGAGCACGTCAGCGATGTGACCAATGCTTCACGCACGATGTTGATGAATTTAAAAACGCTGGATTGGGATGACGAGATTCTAAAGGCGCTCGGCATTCCGCGCTCGATGTTGCCGAAAATTAAATCGTCGTCTGAAATTTATGGCACGGTCAACGCCGTCGACGCGCCGTTGCGCGGCATCCCCGTCTCTGGCGCATTGGGTGACCAGCAAGCCGCGCTCTTTGGCCAGACTTGTTTCAGCGCGGGCGAAGCCAAAAATACTTATGGCACGGGTTGCTTTATGCTGATGAACACCGGCGCAAAACCGGTCAAGTCAAAATCTGGATTGCTGACTACGCTCGGTTATAAAATTGGCGAGCAGAAACCCGTTTACGCGCTCGAGGGTTCGATTGCCATCAGCGGCGCGCTCGTGCAGTGGCTCAGGGACAATCTCGGGTTGATCGAGAAATCTGCCGACATCGAATCGCTCGCCCAAACTGTGACCGACAACGGCGGCGTGTACTTTGTCCCCGCCTTTAGCGGACTCTTCGCCCCGTATTGGCGCAGTGACGCGCGCGGCGTCATTGCTGGGCTGACGCGCTACGTCAACAAAGGTCACATCGCCCGCGCCGCGCTCGAAGCCACGGCTTTCCAAACCCGCGAAGTACTGGACGCCATGGAAAAAGATTCGAAAGTGAAACTCACTTCCCTCAAAGTGGATGGCGGCATGGTCTTCAACGAAATGCTGATGCAATTTCAGGCCGATATTTTAGACGTGCCAGTGGTGCGTCCCAAAGTGGCTGAGACCACCGCCCTCGGCGCGGCCTACGCGGCAGGACTCGCCGTCGGCTTTTGGAAAGACCTGAACGAACTGCGCTCGCACTGGGGCCGTGACAAAGAATGGAAACCGCAGATGGCGAAACCCGTCCGCGAGAAGATGTACGCGCAGTGGAAGAAGGCCGTGACGAAGACGTTTGATTCGATTTAGTGATTGTGTCGTTGCGAGGAGGGCGCTCGCCTGCCCCGATGCTCTTACGGGGTCCCGACGAAGCAACCCCCAACACGCCACGCGGGAATCCCTATTGGCGGAGATTGCTTCGTCGGGGAATACCCTCCTCGCAAAAACACCGAGAGATAAAAAATGAACCGACAACAAACCATCTCCTCCCTCAAATCAACCCCCGCCCTCGACGTGCTCATCATCGGCGGCGGCATTAACGGCGTCGGCACGTTTCGTGATCTGGCGCTCAACGGCGTCAACGTTTTGCTCGTCGAGCGCGCGGACTTCTGCTCGGGCGCATCCTCGGCGTCTTCGCACATGGCGCACGGTGGCATCCGCTATCTCGAAAATGGCGAGTTCCGTCTCGTGCGTGAAGCGGTGGGCGAGCGCAACCGCATGTTGCAAAATGCCGCGCACATCGTCAAACCTCTTCCAACTGCCGTGCCGATGTTCAAACATTTTTCTGGCATCTTCAATGCGCCGCTTAAATTTTTTGGCATCATGGATAAACCCGCCGAGCGCGGATCGCTCGTCATCAAACTTGGCCTCATGCTTTACGACGCCTTCACTGGCGCGCAACGCAACGTGCCGCGTCACAAATTTCGCGGTCGCGGCGCGTCACTTAAAATTTGGAAAAAACTCAATCCGCAGATTGTATCCAGCGCTGTTTACTACGACGGCCTGATTCAAATGCCCGAGCGCCTGGCTCTCGAAATTTTATTGGACGCTGAAGCCGACGGCGGACGCGCGCTCAATTACGTCTCCGCCGTGAGCGGGTCGGGCAACCACGTCACCCTGCGCGACGAGCTGAGCGGCGAGTCTTTCGACGTGGCCCCGCGTCTGGTCGTCAATGCGGCGGGCGCCTGGATCGACGCGACGAACGCCGCGTTGAATTTGTCCACGCGCTTCATCGGCGGCACGAAGGGTTCGCACCTCGTCTTGAATCATCCCGAACTGCGCGCCGCCATCGGCGAGAATGAATTCTTCTTTGAAAATGACGACGGCCGCATCGTGCTCATCCTGCCGTTATTCGACAAAGTGCTCATCGGCACCTCTGACATAAAAATTGAAAACCCAGATGACGCGCGTTGCACAGATGAAGAGATTGAATATTTCTTGGGCATGGTCAAACGTGTCTTTCCCGAAATCAAAATCAGCCGCGAACAAATTATATTTACCTACACTGGCGTGCGCCCGCTGGCCAGCAGTGGCGCAAAGTCCACTTCGCAATACAGCCGCGACCATGAGATTCAAGTCATCAGCGGCGTGTGGACCGGACTCGGCTACCCCGTGCATTCCCTCGTCGGCGGCAAGTGGACTTCGTTCCGCGCCTTCTCCGAGCAGGCCACAGACAAGGCGCTCGAATTTTTGGGTCGGTCGAGACAAAAATCGACGCGCGAATTGCCCGTCGGCGGCGGACGCAACTATCCACGCAACGTGCAGGAGCAAAAAAAATATATCGATGGCATCGCCGCGTGGACGGGTCTTCCCTCTGCGCGCATCCAAACGCTCTTCGAGCGTTACGGCACGCGCGCCGAAGTCATCGCTCAATTTTTAACTCAGCAATCCGATTCGCCGCTCGCGTCCCTGCCCGATTTTTCGCGCCGCGAAATTGCGTATCTGGCGCAACACGAAAAAATTGTCCATCTTGATGATTTCATTTTGCGCCGCTCGATGCTGGCCATGCTCGGCAGACTCACGCGCTCCGCGCTCACTGAACTCGCCGACGCCTTGGGCGAGTCGCTTGGCTGGGACGCACAGCAGAAAAAAGCCGAAGTGGCGCGCACGCTCGATTTGCTGGCCACCCGCCACGGGGTAGTTTGGGGCGATTAATATCGCCGCCAGATTTTTCTGCGCGGACATTCATCCAACAAAAGCCGGCTTCGTAAAAAATGAATCTACTCTTTGGCTTGCTACTCGCCGCCATCGTTTCCTTTGTTGCATTCCGCGCGCACGCGCTCAATAAAAATGGCGCACTGAGCGCAACGCTGATGGGTGCCATCATCTTTGGTCTGGGCGGGTTGAGTTGGTCAATCTTATTGCTGGCATTTTTTATCAGCTCCACTTTGCTCAGCCGCGCATTCAAAAAACAAAAAATAAATCTCAACGAAAAATATTCCAAAGGCCATGAACGCGATTTTGCGCAAGTGCTCGGCAACGGCGGCGTGGCCACAATCTTCGTTTTGATTCACGTCGCACTGCCCAACGCGAGTTGGCCGTTCCTTGGTTTCGCCGCCGCGCTGGCCGCCGTCAACGCGGACACGTGGGCGACCGAGCTTGGAGCGCTGAACAGGACTCAGCCGCGACTCATCACCAGCGGACGACTCGTCGACGCGGGGACCTCCGGCGCCATCTCGATCATCGGCACGCTCGCCGCCCTAAGCGGGTCGGCCCTCATCGGCATTCTCGCCGCCCTGTCCACTTCTGATCAATGGGCACTGATCACTGAAAACTGGTTACTGATCACTGTTTGTGGTTTGGCTGGCTGTCTCTTCGACTCGCTCCTCGGCGCGACAGTGCAGGCCATCTACTTCTGTCCGCAAGATTCAAAAGAGACCGAGCAACATCCGCGTCACTCCTGCGGCACAGAGACAGTCCACCTGCGCGGCTGGAAGTGGCTGACCAATGACTGGGTGAATTTTCTGTGTGGGGCATTTGGGGCGGGAATGGTGTTGACTTTGACCTTCGTTTTGTTATAGAATGATTGGGTAAAGTTCAATCTCCCAAACAAAAATCATCGAGCAAACACATGCCCAACCGATTCAAACGCATGAAGTCCATCGCCATCATTGTTTTGCTGTTCGCCCTGCTGGCCAGCGGACGGCCCGTTTCGTCTGCACCGCGCTCGCAGTTTGGGAAATTTCAAACGGGCGATGTGCTCGTCGCCCTGGATATTGGGCAAGTGCAATGGTTCTCAGCCAACGGGGAATTACAAGCTACGATTGACACCGAACTGGGCGGGCAAAATGCGGGGCTGGCCTTTAACCCGTCCAGCGGGGAACTCTACGTAACGAATTTGGACGAGACTCTGATCATGTTGATTAATGCGGACGCCCAATTAAGCGGGAAATTCGGCGCATTCCTGGGCGGCGGCATTACAAGTATTGTCTTTGATCGTAGCGGGAATGTGATCGCAGGCCGCGAAGTTAATTTATTTTCCAGTGAAGAGCCGGGAGGCGTGACCATCTTCGACCCCTCAGGAGAAAAATGGTACGACGTGTTTCCCAACAGCGACCCGACCGTTTCTTTTGATTTCACGCCATTTTATATTGACCTGTCCATCGACCAGCGCACTCTGTTCTACACCAACAAGGGACGCCAGATTAAACGCTTCGACATTTTAGGCGAGATTCAACTCCCTGATTTTGCCTTCCTGCCCGACGCTGAGATTTCCTTTGAACCGGTCGAAGCCACCAACCTACGCTTGCTCCACCCGGGCGATGGCAGTGGCGGACTGCTCGTCGCCGATTATGCAGATATCAAACGGCTGGATGAATTCGGCAAAGTAATCTCGTTCTATGACGCCCCTTTTGAGAATTTTTGGGTGGCCCTTGCGCTCGACCCAGACGGGAGATCTTTCTGGGCGGCCAGCGGCGACGACGTTTATAAATTTGATATCGAAAGCGGCAAGGAATACGAAGAGTTTAGATTTAGGGCTGGGTTCGAATCTGAAATTGGCGGGCTGGTCGTGGTGGGCGGGCCGGTGGCCGCGCTACCCACACCCACGTGGACGCCAAGCGTCACCCCTTCGATCACCCCTTTCATCACGCCGCGCACTCCAACGCTCACAGTGCACCCGCCGACAATTACGTTTACGCCGCGCCCCGCGCCTGGGATCACTCCGACGCCCTACGACCCGTGCAGGTTTCCCTACTGCATTGACATGCCCACGTCCCTCGCGGTGGCGATCATCGGGGCGATACTCGTCGCTGGCATTGTCTTTGTGGCGCTGGTGGTGCGCGGGCTACGTAAACGCTCGGAGAGGCGAAGCCGCACACCGTCCGTGCCGAAGCGGGTGCGCACGTTGAGTCATCCCGATGCGGGCGAACAGTCTGTGATTCCGAGCAGTGATGCGCCGTCGCTGCAAGTGCGTTTAAGTTTCAAGCAAGGCGACGCCGATTACGAAGTTGAATCTGATGGAGAATAAGATGGCCAGCAAAGACACCCCCATACATCAATTTCTTTTTCCGCAAGGCATGCCAGATGCGTTGCGCGCAAAACTTTTGCCGCGCACCAGCATGACCGCGCTGTTGCCAAACATTGGCCCGGAATTAAAAACAGCGGTGGAAACAGATATTCAAAAAACCAGCGACTCGATGCTGGCCATGACACCCATGGATGTAATTCTGCAAGGCTGGAAGCGTTACCGCGAAGTGGGGCGCGCGCTCGATGACTCGCGCAAGAAACCCACTGAGCCGATTCTGAAAGCCCTGCTCAAGCACACCATCAAATCCACGCACAAGCCTTACGTGGAAATTTTTCTCGAGGATGTTTCGGTTGGCAAAGTGCCGTTCGAGTTGCTGATTTCTTTTGACATGGAAGGTGTGACGCTCAAAATTTTGAACGGCGAAATCGTTTCGATCATGAGCGGCTCGTTTCAGGGTGCGATCAAACTTTCATTAATCGGCGAGACGCTGGCCGAAGTGAAAACCAAGCGGATCGAACTGCCTGGCACCCTGCACACAGACGGCAGTACCGCTAAAACGAAGCCTCACAAATTGCCTGCCCTCGGCGCGCGCCTCAGCGGACTAAGTGGGGCCTCCGCTGGTCAGAGCTTTTTACTAGCTGACGGCCAAACGATTGGCCGCACGGCGGAGAATGCGATTGTCATCGAAGATAAGAGCGTGTCGCGCCAGCACGCACGCATCCGCTAGTAAGTTAAAAGTACGTTTCATTTAATTTTTCCTTTTTTGAGATTAGATTTCGAGCGCAGCGCGCTCATCGGTAAATAAAAACATTGGGAAATAAATTGAATTATTTTTGCAGTTGACCTCTTGAAGTGAAATTCCACTTTAATATCCATGACTGTTTTCGTAAACAAATCCGCTTTTTATGCACATAAGTAAATCGGTGAGTTGCCCTGATAGTATCTCCCCCGATAGTACCCC
>VFKQ01000018.1 GCA_009885445.1 Anaerolineaceae bacterium
CATAGGCTCAAGCCGCCGTCCTCGGCGGCGTTTTGCGAGTAAATCTTGCGCCGAGGACGGCGCAAGGAGCAAGCTCTATTTTTACTCGTATTTGTACGGTAGAGAATTTCCGATTTGATTAATCACCGCCGACAAGTCCGCCTCAACCCGCGCTGGGGGCGGGCGCCACGTTTCAGAATCCGATTCGACGCTGACGCCGCTCAACACCAACGCCGTCGGACAGCCCACAGCCTGCCCGGCCAGAATGTCCGTCTCGAATCTGTCGCCGACGACGAGAGTCTCTGCGGGTGTTGTGCCCAATTTTTGCAAACATAATTCCATCATGAACGGAAAAGGTTTGCCCGCATAGATGGGTTCAACCCCGCCCGCCGCTGTGACGATGACCGACACCCACGCGCCCGAGCCGGGGATTTCTCCGCGCGGGGTGGGGAAGGTCTTATCGGGGTTCGTCGCGTAAAAGGGGACTCCGCGCCTAACGAGCAAAGTCGCTTCGCGCATCTTGGCGAAGTTGACGTGCCTGTCTAGCCCGAAGATGACCGCGTCCGATTTTTCGGCGTTATCAATGGTTGAGATTTCAAAGCCCTGCTCACGCAACGCGGACTTGACGCCCTCCTCGCCGATGACGAAGATATGTCCGCCCGAGGGGAAATCGCGCTTGAGCAATTGCGCCGCCGCGATGGCGGAGGTGATCACCTGCCAGGGTTCCACGTTTACGCCCAGCGTAGATAATTTTTCAATATATTGTTCGGGGGTCTTGGTGCTATTGTTTGTGGCGAAAATAAATTTCAGTCCACGCTGACGGAGGGTTGCAAAAATTTTAGGCAGGTCGCCAATCGGCGCTTCGTCGCGCCAGATGACGCCGTCCATGTCGAGGATGAGGGCTTTGATGGGGGTGGGCATGGGTTTCGATTCAATTTCGGGCACGGCAACGCCGTGCCCCTACGATTTGAATTTATTCAACAAAAATTCGAGCACCGGGGCATCAATCCATTTTCCGTTGGGGTCGGCGCGCTCTTCAAAGTTTTCGTTGCCGATGAATGCGTAGAAGGCGTCTTTGAATGTGAGCGAGTCTTTTAAATAGTTTTCCTGTTTCAATATGACGGTCATGCGCGCCAGTGTCTTGCCGGTTAACTCCACGTGCTGGCCCTCGTCGCTTTTGCCGAAGTAGAGGCGGTGCATTTCGACCAGATCGATCAGATGCGGCACGGGGTCAATATGATCATCTACGCGGTAGTCTATCCAGCGGTCGTTGAAGCCGCTGTAACCTGCGTCGGCTTTGGCGACGTAGATGGCGGCGCTTTGCCGTCCGCGCCGATCGCCTCCGGCGCGGTCACCCGCTAAGAGGGCGGAGAGGAGGCGCGAGGGCAGGTCGCCGGAGGAGGTGCGGAATCCATTTTCCAATTCTTTGACAACTTGCTCGCCAGCGAGGACGTTGCCCTGACAGGCGTAGCCGTCGCCAGTGAGTCCGCCAGCCCAGGGAAAGCAACCCGTGCCGGTGAAAGTTGCGGCGCGGCCTTGCGTGTCGACGAATCCGAATTGACGCAGTTCGCGTTCGGGGTCGTTTTGCAAAAGTTGGTTGAGCGCGTCTTGGGCGGAGGCGCCTTGGGCCATGAGGTCGAGTCCGCGCGGGCCGTAGGATGTGTTGGCGAAGGATTGCGCGGCGACGGCACCTGCGCCCGCGCGCACCCACGGCACCACCGCGCCGACGGCGGGAAATTTGGAGGCGACGGCGATGCCCCAGGCTTTGTCTTGCGAATCGTAGGCGACGATGGAAAATGTCATGGATTTATCCTCGCCGCGATTATACCGTTTCTGTCATGGCGGAAAATTGTACCGCGACATAAACCCCCATTCGGGGGCGATGTGTCGTGGTACAAAAAAGGCCCGCCGATTCTTCGGCGGGCCAACTATCAAACTACGAAACTAGAAAACTATTTCACAACTTTCTCAGCGGCTTCGAGCACCTGATCTACCAAACCATATTCGACTGCGGCCTTGGCGTCCATGTAGAAGTCGCGGTCGGTGTCGCGCTCGATGGTTTCGATCGGCTGGCCCGTGTGATTTGCTAGAATTCCGTTTAGGATTTCTTTCTGGCGCAGGATCTGTTTGGCGGCGATGGCGATGTCACTGGCCTGACCTTGCGCGCCACCCAGCGGCTGGTGCATGTGGATGGTGGCATGTGGCAGGGCGTAGCGACGTCCCTTGGTGCCGGCGGTCAACAGCACGGTGCCGAACGAGGCGGCGAAACCCACAGCGGTGGTACTGATCGGGTTGGAGATGATGCGCATGGTGTCGTAGATGGCCATGCCGGCGTAAATAATCCCGCCGGGTGAGTTAATGTACATGCGGATTTCGCGCTCGGGGTCTTCGTGATTGAGGAACAGAAGTTGTGCCACGATCACGTTGGCGACATGGTCGTCAATCGGTGTGCCGAGGAAGATGATGCGCTCCTTGAGCAGGAGCGAGTAGATGTCGTAGGCGCGTTCGCCGCGTCCGGATGTTTCAACGACCATCGGGATGAGATTTCGTATCTGGTCAGCGTAAGGACTTTTGTATTCGGGAATCATGGGTACCTCCAGGTTGCGCCATCATAAGCGCGCACTATTTGATTATTGTTAATTCTGCGCAACGAATTTGTTGACGTTTATTCCGCGTCGTGATCGTGACCTTCGTGATCTTCATCATCGTGGAAGTGGACGGGGGACAGGCTCGGAGCTGGGATGGCATTTACCTCAGCTTCGGCCTGTTCGCGCGCTTCGACTTCGGGGTCGTACGCGCCGGTGGCGATGGTCTTCAATTTTTCGAGCGCACGGCGCGTCATCAGGCGGGTGGCAGATTCGTTGGCCACGGCAGTAGAGAATTGCTGCTGCGATTTGCGCGAACCTTTGTTCAGGCCGTTAATGTCCATGCCCTGAGTGGCGAGTTGCGCAATCGTTTGGTTAAACTCGGCGTGCAGAGATTCTTCGTCAATGCTGACTTTATGTGTGCGCGCGATTTCGTCCAACACGAGACTGCGCTCGAGGCGCTTCTTTGCAACGGGCATGACTTCTTCTTCGGTAAATTTTTCTTGTGTGGTGTTGCGCACTTTGAAGTAGGTGGGCAAGTCCATGCCTTGTTGCCCAAGGCGCTGTTGCAGATCCTGGATCACGTGACCGGCTTCGTGCTCCACGACTTGCGGAGGGTATTTAATAGTTGCGCCTTCTTTAATGAGGTCAATCAATTTGGCGTAATAGGCATCGTCGTACTCGGCCTTTGAGCGTTCTTCCACATCTTTGCCGAGCGCCTCTTTGAGTTGCTCAAGATTCTCATACTGCGCGCTGACCATCTTGGCGAAGTCATCATTCAACTCGGGCAGTGTGACGCCGCGCACGATTTTCATGGTCACGTCATAGGTGACGGTTGCGCCTTGCAGTTTTTCATCCTCAAAGTCTTTGGGGAATTTATGCTTGACCTTTTTGTTTTCGCCGGGTTGCAGACCGACCAGTTCGCGGGCGAAACCTTTGAAGGGCCACTCCTCGTCGCGCTGTTTGTCTTCGGCGCGGATGATGGTGGCAAAGCCCTCGCGGGAGAGTTCGGGATTCACTTCGTCTTCGGCGGCGTCTTTCTTTTCGCCTTTGGCGTCGAGGAGCAGATAATCTCCTTCGGCGGCGGCCCGCTCAACGGTGTCGGTGGAGCCGTACATTTGGCGCATTTCGTCGAGGGACTGATTCAGCTTGTCGGGGCCGGGCGCTGTCCACTCGTAGGGATGTCGAATGGCGAGATAATCTCCGAGGTCAACGGTGGGCATGAGCGGCACGCGGAAGATGAACTTGGGCGGGTCGATACTTTCGATTTTTTCGAGCGAACCCATGGCGGAGGGTTTGATCTCGGCCTGGTCGAGAATCTCGGGGTAGATGGTGTCTACAAGAATATCGACGGCCTGCTCGAAGATGGCTTCGTCGCCGTAGTGTTTGCGGATCATTTCGTAGGGCGCCTTGCCCGGGCGAAAGCCGGGGATTTTTCCGCGCTCGGCCAGTTTTCGCGCGGCGCGGCGTTTGGCCGCTTCCATGCGTTCGGGGTCAACGTCTACGATTAGTTCGGCGGTGTGGTCTTCACGAATATTTTTTTCGATGTTCAAAATATTTTTCCTTCTTCTGTTTTTTTTCGCGCTCTTAACATTCTTAGCGGTGAGGGGTGTATGAGGACGGAGGGACTTGAACCCTCACGCCTTGCGGCACATGATCCTAAGTCATGCCTGTCTGCCAATTCCAGCACGTCCCCGGGTTTCAGTGACCAGTGACCAGTGGTTAGTAA
>VFKQ01000058.1 GCA_009885445.1 Anaerolineaceae bacterium
GGCCACCGACCAGCAAGTTTGGTACCTGCCGCAATTGCTCGAAGGCATGGAAGGCCAGAGCGTACCCGCTCAATAGTTCGTTCGTCAAGACGGGGGAAGGCAACTGCCTTCCCCCGTCTGTGTAATATTTAGCCGGTGCTATCCGGAAAATAAAAGCTGTCTCATCGAAAAGCAGGGCAACAATGAAGGTTGAACTACGCGGCATTCACAAATATTTTGGTGCCAACCATGCCAATGACGACATCACCTTAAACATCCCCTCTGGAACCATTCAGGGGATTCTCGGCGAAAACGGCGCTGGCAAAAGCACCTTGATGAAAATCCTTTCGGGATTTATGCACGCCGATGACGGTGAAATTGTATTAGACGGTAAAACCGTCACCATCGAATCGCCCGCCGCCGCGATTCGCTACGGCGTTGGCATGTTGCATCAAGACCCGCTGGATTTTCCCTCGATGCGTCTGCTGGACAATTTTCTGCTGGGCATGTCCGGCGACTTGTTCCCCAATAAAAAACATGCCTTGCAGGATTTTGGTTTGCTAACCAAAGAGTTTGGATTTTCGCTTGACCCCGAAGGCTACGTAGACTCGCTGACAGTGGGGGAGCGCCAGCAATTGGAAATTATGCGCCTGTTATTTTTGGGCGCGCGCGTATTTATTTTAGACGAACCCACCACCGGCATTAGCGCGGCGCAAAAGACAAAGTTATTCGCTACCCTCAAGAAATTGACCGAACAAGCCATCACCATTATTTTTGTTTCGCACAAACTGGAGGACGTGGAACGCCTGTGCGACCAGGTGGCAGTGTTGCGACAGGGCAAACTGCTGGGGCAGATGCCAAAACCCTTTGACGCCAAAAAGTTGGTAGAGTTGATGTTTGGAAAGGAAGTGCCCATCGGTGCGCGACAGACTTCCGTGCAAGATAAGCCCGCGCTCCGTTTGACACGCATGGCGCTTGAAGATGCGCGCATAAAGATTAGAGATGTTAATTTTGAGCTGCGCGCCGGCGAGGTGATTGGTCTGGCCGGCATGGAAGGTAGCGGACAGGATTTATTTCTGCGCGCTTGCGCAGGGTTAATGCGTAGCGTGGCTGGGACAATAAAAGTAAGCGACTTGGACCTAACCGGTAAACCATACCATGCCTATAAAAAACATGGAGTCGAATTTCTGCCCGCGGCGCGGCTTGAGCAGGCACTGGTGCCCGGGCTTTCGCTGAGCGATCATTTCGTGCTGGCCGAAAAACAGACTGGCATATTTATTAACCGTGAGCGCGGTAATGCACTTGCGCAGGAACGAATTACTGCCTTCAATATTAAGGGGAAACCCGCCAGCATGGTCGAATCACTCTCGGGTGGCAACCAACAGCGCACGTTGCTCTCGTTGTTGCGTGACCCGCTGTCCCTGATTCTGATCGAGCACCCGACGCGCGGCCTCGACATTGAATCAGTCATTTATATTTGGAGCAAATTGAAGGAGCGCTGTCGCCTAGGCGCGTCTATTTTATTTATGTCGTCAGACCTCGATGAGGTTTTGCAATACAGTGACCGTGTGCTGGTCTTCTTCAATGGCCGCGTTTCGTCGCCGTTGGATGCCAGGCAGACAAGTGTGGAGCAGTTGGGCCAATTAATTGGTGGCAAGGGTTGGGAGCAGGCCGATGAAAAATAATTTGTTCAACCGCGTGGGCTATCAGGCGCTGGGGCTTGTGCTGGCCCTGACGGTCACCTCACTAATTCTTTGGGCGGTGGGGGCGCAACCATTTGAAGTCTACAAAAATATGTTCACGGGTTCATTCGGCTCCGTGAAAAAGTTTTCAGATGTATTAGTCACTTGGGTGCCGCTTTTGCTCGTCACTGCGGGGTTGCTGATTACTTTTGCGGCAGGCTTGTGGAATATCGGCGTGGAGGGTCAAGTAACCCTCGGCGCGATCGGCACAACGATGGCGTTGCGTTCACTTCAGTCCAGTGCGCTGGACCCGGCGTTAATTATCGGCTTGAGCATTTTGGCTGGCATGTTAACCGGCGCGTTGTGGGCGGCCCTTGCTGGCGCACTGAAAACATTTGGCGGCGTCAACGAAATTTTTGGCGGGCTGGGATTAAATTTTGTGGCCACTGCCCTGACGATCTACCTCATCTTTGGCCCGTGGAAGCGCCCGGGCACTGGCTCGATGAGCGGCACCGAGCCATTCGCCGCGCCTTTGCACCTCGCGCAATTTGAAGGCCTGCGCTTAAGCCCCTGGGCGTTGGCCATTGCGGTCATCGGTATTATTTTTGTTTACTTCCTGTTACAGGGAACATACTTTGGTCTGCGTCTTAAGGCTGTTGGCAGAAACATCCGCGCGGCATATTTGTTGGGCATTCCCACATGGCAATACATGATGTTTTCCTTTTTATTGTGCGGCGCATTTGCGGGCGCGGCGGGCGCATTGCAAGTCACTGCCGTTTACTACCGTTTAATTCCGGCCATCTCCAGCGGTTATGGCTATCTCGGTTTGATGGTTGCCATGCTGGTGAACTATCAGGCCATTTGGGCCGTGCCAGTCGCGCTCTTTTTTGCCGCACTAAATATTGGCAGTATTCAATTGCCCATTTTGCACAAACTTGATTCGTCCCTCTCCGGCGTTTTGCAGGGTCTGCTCGTTTTGTTCGTCCTGCTCGCGCAGGGCGTTCGTCAGCGTTTCACTCCGCGCACATAAGGTGACCATGGACTCAGCTCTCCTCATCACAGGCCTGGCCGGCGTATTGTTTGCGGCTTCCCCCATTATTTTTGCCGTTATCGGCGAGACGATTACCGAGCGGGCCGGCGTCGTCAACCTTTCACTAAACGGGACGATTCTGCTCTGCGCTATGGGCGGGTTCGCCGCCGCCTCGCGGACCGATAGCCTGCTCGCCGGTTTCGCGGCGGGTGCGCTGATTGGGGCTTTGGTCGCGCTGATTGTGGCCTTCGCCTCCATCACATTGAAGCAGTCACAAGTCGCTGTCGGATTCGTGCTGGCCCTCACCTGCCGTGACCTTGCATATTTCCTGGGTAACTCCTACATGGGCGTCAGCGGACCGCGTCTGCCCGCGTGGGATATTCCCATCTTGAGTCAAATCCCTGTGCTGGGACCGTTATTCTTTCAGCACGACGCGATTACCTATTTAAGTTTCATCGCCATCCTCCTCGCCTGGGTGTGGATATTCCGCACGCGCCCGGGGTTAATGTTGCAGGGCATCGGCGAGCGGCCCGCCTCAGCTTTTGTGCGCGGCGCAAATGTCAACTTGATGCGCTATGTCTACACCGTCATTGGCGGCGCAATCATCGGGCTGGCCGGGCCGACATTTTCGCTGAGCGTCAAAGCCGGCTGGAACGGGACCATCTCGGGCCTGGATGGTTTTGGCTGGATCGCCCTCTCGATTGTCATCTTTGGCGGCTGGAACCCGCTACGAGCGGCGTTTGGCGCGTATCTGTTTGGGTTGTTGCAGTGGCTCGGGCTGGTGCTCCAGTCCAGCCTGCCGAATATTCCCTCGCAGGTTTTGCAGGTGGCGCCTTTCCCGCTGATGATTCTCACGCTTCTGTTGGTCAACATCGGCGACGCCGAATGGGTCGAGCGCACGCTGGCCTCTCTGCCCGATGGGCCGCGCCGCTTCTTTAGCAAAACCCTGCGCACCCTGCGTGCTTCGCCGCCTGCCGCGCTGGGCGTGCCGTTCGAGAGAGATTAGTACACTGAGCACGGTCAGTTTCTGCGCTTTTCTCACCGCGAAGATGCGAAGCGGCGAAGGATATTTGAGAGCGCGAAGGCTTGCCTTTTATCCCTTTCATCCGTGGTTAGATTTCCCGATTCTCA
>VFKQ01000315.1 GCA_009885445.1 Anaerolineaceae bacterium
CGTCGCTGGCTTCGGCGAGCATGACGGCGAATCCGTTCGTGCGCTGTTCTTCGGTTGGCCCCGCTGGCCTAAAGCGCAACAGAGATTGCAGAAATTTTTTCACGGGCCGTGCATAAAACAGCGGACCGATCACGCGCATCAAACGCAGGAAAAAAATTGCGGACGAGGGAAGCGCCATGTACGCTTCGATGTTGGGGATGCCCGTGCTGTAATACGCCGTGGACACGTCGCCCCAGCCGATCGAGACGGCTGGAAGCGGGCCGCGACCAAAGTCGCGTTCGAGCACCTGCCAGGCCGAAGGCACGCTGACAATTTTTCCGTCACGCCGAATACGTCCGCCGCGATGACTGTTCTCGATAGCCGAGCGCGCCGTCCCGCGCGAAACTCCGCCGCCGACACTGCGAATAAATATTTTGAGATTCGTGGCTGAGGGGAGTCTGTGCTTCACATGCGCGGCAAGGCAATCAGAGGGCACCACGTCAAAGCCCGCACCGGGGAGAAGCATGATGCCTGCACGTTTGGCTTCGTCATCTAATTTCGCCAGCGACTCAAATTCTTCGAGTTCGCCGCTGATGTCGATGTAATGAGTCCCTGCGCGGAGGCAGGCTTCACTCATCTCGCGAAAAGTATGCACGAACGGTCCGGCGCAGTGGATGACGAGGCGGATGCCGCGTAACGCGTCAGCGAGGGCGGAGGCGTCTGAAAGGGCAACCCGCACAAAGTCGAGGCCGAGACGCGTTGCTTGCTGGCGCAATCGGTTTTCGTCGCGACCCGCCAACATGGGGCGGAGTCCCTCGCGGATGCAATGTTCCGCAATTAAATTTCCGGTGTAACCGTAGGAGCCGTAAATTAAAATGTCTGGCATGTTCAGGCCAGCGCGTTGGTTATGCTCTCGACGAGTTGAATAAATTCGGCGGAGGGCTGGGCTTGCAAAATGCGTTTGCGGTCTTCGCGCGAAAGTGAACGCAGGACGAAATATTGCACGGCGTGTTTGCGAAAGAGGCGATGGCCGTTTTCAAGGCCGTAGAATTCTATGTTGCGGCGCAGGTGTTCCTGCACGACGCGCTTCACTTCGGCGGGCGGCACTTGATCGCGGTCGAGGCCGGAGAAGATCCACGGGTTGGCGATTGCGCCGCGACCGACCATGACGGCGTCGCATCCGCTGTATTGGCGCATGCGCGCGATGTCTTCGACTTTGCGAATGTCGCCACTGCCGATGACGGGGATTTTCACGTACGATTTAATTTCGGCGACGGCGTCCCAATTGGCCAGGCCGCTATAACTTTGTTCTTTGGTGCGGCCATGCAGGGCGATGAGCGCGCCGCCGTTTTCTTCGACGATGCGCGCGACCATTTTGTAGGAGCGGAAGTTTTCCCAGCCGAGACGCATTTTGCCGGTGACGGGGATGTCTAATTTGGCGGTGAGCATTTTAAATGTGCGCGCAATTTTGAGCGGGGTCATCATCATGCCCACGCCCGCGCCGCGCTGGGCCACCCCTTTAGCGGGGCAACCCATGTTAATGTCGATGATGTCGGGGCCGAGGTCGCGGATGCGCAGGGCGCCTTCGAGAATCATGTCGGGGTCGTCGCCATAAATTTGAAAGGTCACCGGGCGCTCGGCGGGTTCGTAATAAAGTTTGTCGATCGGCTTTTTTACTTTGGCCAGCACGATTCTTTCAACAGGCACAAACTCGGTGTAACTCATGGCCGAGCCAAGCATTTTGCACAGCGAACGAAACGGCCAATCGGAGTAACCGTCCATGGGCGCGAGCAGGGTGTCGCCGTAAATGGGTATGTTGCCCACGTAGAAGTTGGGCGCGGTTTGGGTTTGAGTGGTGATGGTTTCTGTTTCTTGGAGCATGCGAGTTGGCTTTCTTTGTATTTGATTTTCTCTTCTTGTTTTGAAAAAGTCACACTTCAAAACCTTTTACCACAAAGTCCACGAAGGGTCACACATTGTCCCGATGTACTTCGGGAAAGGAGAGCAAAATGCTAAAAGGAGTTTGTCGTGGAAGAGTGCGATGATTATACCGCCCTAAAAATCAGGATGACCGAAAGCGCGGCCAACGCCAGCCAAATGACGACGATGAGCGCCGCGCC
>VFKQ01000037.1 GCA_009885445.1 Anaerolineaceae bacterium
CCTGACAGAACACTATCTGCAAAAGAAGTAGTTTCCAGAGTTTGCTCTGTCTTCGCTAATCCTGTATTACCTTTTTTGAAGAAATCCTAAAATGTTTCCTGTTTCTGCACTAGGGATTATGCGGTCGCGGTAAACCGGCTTTTGGGCGGTTTAGCCCCGTTGTCCAACTTCCCAAATGATTCAGTGATTAGGCGGACAAAGATTAAAATTCACTGAGCCGATTATAAGCACCTAACCCCCTCGGGTCAATTCCCCAATCCCCAATCTCCAACCGCGCCTCAAACAATCCCAGGAGTCCCCATTCTTCGGTATACTTCAAGAAAGCATTCAGCGGTCAGCATTCAGCCAACAGCCAAAAGCCAAAAGCCAACAGCCAACAGCTATCAGTCTCCCATTTCCTATTCTCCTCCCAAAACCCCATGCCCCCCACCCTCTACCTCATTGACGGACACGCCCTCGCCTACCGCATGTACTTCGCCCTCACCGCCGGCGGCGGCAACACCGCGCGCTGGCAGACCTCCAAAGGCGAGCCCACTGCGGGCATTTACGGTTTCGCCCGCGAGTTGATGCGCATCCTCGAGCAGGAACAACCCGAATATCTGGCCGTCGCCTTCGACACCGGCAAGACCTTCCGCGACAAAATATTCCCCGAATACAAAGCCACGCGCGCCAAGATGCCCGATGACCTGCGCCCGCAGATTGGGCGCATCCGCGAGATGGTGGACGCCTTCAATATTCCGCGCCTTGAAATGGAAGGCTTCGAAGCCGACGATGTGCTCGGCTCAGTGGCGCGCATCGCCGCCGCGCAGGGCCTCGGCGTGAAGATCATCACCGGCGACCGCGACCTGCTCCAACTGGTCAACGAGCGCACGGCGGTTTATCTCGCGGGCGACGATCAGAATTACATCACCGATGAAGATGTGATTCGCAAACTCGGTGTGCGCCCGAATCAAGTGGTGGATTACAAAGCCATCGTCGGCGACACTTCCGATAACATTCCGGGCGTGAAGGGGGTCGGCGAAAAGACGGCGGTCGGCCTGCTCGAAAAATTCCAAACGCTCGACGCGATCTACGCGAATCTCGACTCGGTTGAAAAACGCTGGCAGACGAAACTCGCCGACGGCAAAGAGTCCGCGTACATGAGCCGCGACCTGGCCCAAATCAAAACCGATTTAAAAATTACACTCGATCTCGAACAAGCCAAGGCGCACGACTTCGACGTGGCGCGCATCAGCGAATTTTTCCTCTCGCTGGAATTTAAGACTCTGATCAAGGCGCTCGAAAAATTGACCGGTGGGAC
>VFKQ01000172.1 GCA_009885445.1 Anaerolineaceae bacterium
ATCCCGTCATTGCGAGGAGGGTATTTCCCGACGAAGCAATCCCCTGATTGACGGGGGGATTGCTTCGGGCGAGTACGCCCTCGCAATGACGGATGTACGGTAGAGAATTTTTAATTGGGATTACAATACCAAACTACAGGAGCCAAACATGCCCATCCCCCTCAACCAGACTTCGGAAGCGCCAAAGAACGGCGAGACTTCGGAAGTCTATTAGGCAGGCGCAACCATGCCGCGCAGATTGACGCCCTTTGCGCCCGATGTGTATTATCACTTTTACAATCGCGGCAACAACCGTCAGGTGGTTTTCTTTCAGCCTGAAAATTATTTGTATTTCCTGAAAGGGGAAGAGTTATCTGGTCCGCTACTGGATCGCCTCAACCAAAAGTTTTGCGATTGCCTTTGCGCCCTCCTCTTTCGGGAGATCGCCGAAACTAACGACAAATGCAACCTTGTTATCAATTTTCACCCACAACTCGCGCTTATCCGAACCGCCGTTGAAGTAAGCCTGATCGCCAATTCCACTCACAGCCTCATTTTGATAAAGTATCTGATTGTCATAAACCTCCAGCGGTGTGAGCACGATATAGGCAAACTGCTTGTCTGGGGTGGTGTTGTCCACTGACCCTTCATAATAACAACCGCTCGTACCCTCCGTATAACGATACGTATAGGGGCTAGGTGGATTCGTTAATTTCACCAGCATAACCGCTTCGATGTCTTCTGCTGGAATTGCCGCGCACACGTCAATTAAAGTCAGGTCAGCGCCGATCGTGATGGGGCTGATAGGCTCCGTTGGCTCTGACCAAACTTCAGGCACCGCGCAAGCCGCCAATGAAATGGCAATTCCGATCATAAACATGAGCAACAAAAATGTTTTACGGTTCATAAGTAATTTCTCCTTGTCTCCATAGATGGTTGATTCCAATTTTAATCAGTCTGCCCTTTCCAGTCATATACTTTGCGTGGATATGGACGCGAGTCAGGCAGACCCTCGCGAAAATCTGTCGGATTTGATGCGAGAATTAAAACATCCGAAGTCATGAAGATTCGGATGTTTTGTCTCATGCAAATTCCAGAAAATGCGGTGGGGCATACAAGAGTCGTTTGCGCATGGGTTCAGGGGATTGAGTTTCGCATAAAGCCCGCAGATGTTTCATGTTTGCCGCAGATGCGAGCAAAAAGAACGGTTCTTTCAACGGACCAATTTCTTTTGTCCATGTTGGGGGAAGTTGATTATTGCGAAATGCCAGCAATTCAATTAGCGCTGCAGTTATAGCAAGTAGACGAGAATCTAGTGTGGTTGGATATGGTAAAACGCTGAAATTTATATTTGCACGCGCCAAATCCTGCGCGAGACTGCGCAGTTTCAAATGGTCGCGAGCTAGCGCGGCTTGTGCGAGTTGTTCAATCTGATCCATACAGAGACTCCCATAAATCCAGAAAAGCATATTGGGCGGTCAATTCATCGCCTCTGACAAGGTAAGGCTCAAGGCTTTGCCAACATCATCTCGTTTTCGCCCGCTGGCAACTTCTGTCAACAATCTTCTTGCGTCAGAAATATCCACGTCATCACGCCATGCCGAAAGTTTCATGGCAAGCAATTGTTCCATGGAAGGCGCTCGGGCTTCTATCCCCGGCGCTTGAAATACAAGAGGCCCCTTGCTAATGCCAACCAAATATCCTTTTGCGCCATCATTCAACCAATCTTCGGGCCAATCATGTTCCTCAGCAACCTGCTTTGCAAGGTCACGAACCAGCCTCGCTTCACGCGGCGATCGAATAACAGCATCTACATCGCGGGTGGAGGGGCGCGCGTCAAAACGGAGAACCATCACCGCGCCGCCAACCAGGGTTAGTTCAACTTGCAAACCTTTTGCCTGTGCAAGTTCACCCAAACGCCGCAAGCCTTCTTCAATTTCCTGCCGTGTAAATATCGCCATCGCTTCATTTTACCTCACCAAATCTGCTAATTCCTTGTTGGAGTACAATACCCTCATCATTCCAAATTCAGGAGCCTTACATGTCCATCCCCCTCAACGGTTCGTCCCTGACCATTGAAAAACTCGTTGCGATTGCGCGCGATAATGAAAAAGTTGAACTGGCCCCCGAAGCCCTCGAGCGCATCAAAGTCTGCCGCGCCATGCTCGAACAAAAACTCGCCAACAAGGAAGTCATGTACGGCACCAACACCGGCATCGGCGAATTCTCAGAGACGATGCTCAACGACGAGCAGGTCAAAGAATTTCAAAAATATCTGATTTACAACCACGCCGCAGGGATTGGCGACCCGGCCCCGATCGAACACGTCCGCGCCGCGCTGACGGGTCGCGTCAACGTGCATGCCCACGGGAATTCGGGTTGCCGTCCCGAGATTCCGCTCACGCTGATAGCGATGCTCAACGCCGGCGTCACGCCCGTCGTCTGCCAAAAAGGCTCCGTCGGCGCGAGCGGCGACCTGGCTCCGATGGCGCAGGCCGCGCTACTGCTGATGGGCGAGGGCGAAGCGTTTTATCAGGGCGAGAGACTCAGCGGTGCTGAAGCCATGCGCCGCGCGGGCATTCCCGTCCCCGGGTTGCAGGCTCGCGATGGGCTGGCCGCCATCAACGGGTCCAATTTGCTCACGGCCATGTCGGCGCTGCACATCCACGATATGGAAAAATTCATTAAGCAGGCCGAGATCGCGGCGGCGATGTCTATTGAAGCATTGCTCGGCAACATGAAACCCTATAATACGAAACTGCATGAACTGCGCGGATTCAAAGGCGCGATTACTTCTGCTAAAAATATTGCAAAAATTATTGAAGGCTCAGATTTAGCAACGGGAAAAATAAAAACAAAAGTACAAGACGCCTACTCGATGCGCTCCACCCCGCAAGTGATCGGCGCGGCACGTGACGCGATTAAGTATGCGCGCGCGCAGGTGGAAATTGAATTGAACGGCGTGGGCGACAACCCGATTTTTATCCCCGAAGAAAATCTCACTCTCACCGGCGCAAACTTTCAAGGCACGCCTGTTGCATTACCAATGGATATGGCCGGCATCGCCATCACGATGGTCTGCGTATTATCCGAGCGGCGACTCAACCGCCTGACGAACCCCGCCCTCTCACAGGGTCTGCCTGATTTTCTCGCGCATCAACCCGGCTTTTATTCAGGCATGATGCTTTCACAATATACCGCCGATCATTTAATTGTGGAACAAAAAATCTTATCCGCGCCCGCTTCGATTCAATCCATCCCCGCCGCCGCAGACCAGGAAGATTTCGTCTCGATGGGCATGAACACCGCGCTGAAAAACGGACAGATTCTCGACAACGCCTACGGTGTGCTCGGCATCGAATTCATGGCCGCCGCGCAGGCATTAGACTTCCGCGAGTTCGCCATCGGCAAAGGCTCGCAAGCCGCGCGCGCAACGATTCGCAAATACGTGCAGCATCTCGAAGTGGACCGTCCTTTATATGTGGACCATAATAAGATGAAGGCGCTGGTGCAATCAGGGCAGATTTTGGAAGAAGTGGAAAAGGTGACGGGCAAGTTAGGCTAGCATGCACAATTCCTCAATAACTCGCTACCCAGCGATTTAATTTTCTGATGTTGAACAACATTCGCAATCTACGTTTTACAACCAAATCAGCCGCGGGGATTTTCCTGCTGATTTCTTTTTTGGCCTACGGATTGCTGATTCCATTCACCGGCTTTTACTGGGACGACTGGCCCTTTGCATGGAGCGCGCACTTCCTTGGGGCGCGTGAATTTTTTCCATCCTTCGCGCCGTTTCGCCCTTTTCTCGCGCCGTTTTTTTATATCACCAGCGGCTTGCTTCCTGAAAACCCGATGCTCTGGCAGGCCTTTGCAGTATTCGTGCGTGCCTTAACTGCGTTCTCTTTATGGTTTGCCATTGACGCAGTTTGGCCGGAACATAAACGCCAAACCATCACGGTCTGCCTGCTCTTTCTTATTTTTCCGGGTTACAGTCAGGGCTGGGTGGCGCTGACGCACATCAATCAAGAACTCCTGCCGCTGATTCTTTTGCATCTCTCGTTTGGATTCAGCGCGCGCGCATTGCGCCAGCCCGAGAATTTCAAACGCTTCACAGCAATGGGCATTTTGCTGCAAATTGCCGGCCTGTTCCCCACTGAATATTTTTTTACACTGGAGGTCATTCGTTTCTTTTTAATCTGGGTAATCATCGCAGAGTCGACACAAGGCTTCGGCAAACAATTTGTCGAGTCTATAAAAAAATGGATTCCGTACTTGCTGATCTGGTTCGCCAATGCCGCCTGGCTTTATTACTATTACAACTATGGCGCATACAACTCTTATCAAGTGCAGGCAACCAATATTTCGGCAACGGCCAGCTTGTCAAATCTGGCCGCATCCCTATTCGACGCACTCTTCAAGGCGGGCTTCTATAGCTGGGTACAAGTCTTAAAACATCTTGTTGATCTATTCCCATCGCCAACCTTCCTGTTTACTGGCAGTTTAATCGTGATCACATTTTTAGGCGCAGTTTTTTATTTCTCGCGGCTTGACTCCAACACTTCAACGCGCTCCGTCCTAAAGTCTTTTCTGCTCATTGGCGTACTCGCCATTCTTCTAGGACGCCTGCCTTCCTGGGCCGCAGGTCTGCCGCTGACACTGCAATCGAGCTATGACCGTTTTATGATCAGCATGATGTTCGGCGCGGCTTTGTTTATTGCGGGATTACTCGAACTAATTAATAACCGGCGCGCCCGCGTCGTTGTCACTTCACTCTTGATCGCTTTTTCAATCGGACAACAATTCATCAACGCCAATATTTTTCGCCGCGATTGGGAAGCCCAGCGCGAGTTTTACTGGCAACTGGCCTGGCGCATCCCAGCGCTGGAGCCAAATACAATTATCTTCACCAACGAAATGCCAGTGGACTATGAAACCGACCTGTCATTCACCGCCCCAATAAACTGGATGTATGCCCCGGGTTTCAAAAAAGGTGACGCGCTTCCTTACGCCATGTTGTACACCGAAAAGCGACTCGGCGGCGGCATTCTGCACAATCTCGAACCCAACACACCCATCCGCATTCTCTACCGCACTGTCACCTTTAGCGGCACACCCGCCCAATCCATTACCATTTACATGCCACGCAATGGTTGTCTGCGCGTGTTGGACTCAGTCTACGCCAACGAAAATATTTACAAAAACCAGCCTGCATCTCTAACCAGCACAATCCCGCTTTCAGATCCATCGCGCATCATCGCCAGTGAAAGCATGCCCGCATTACCGCGCGCGATTTTTGGGGCCGAGCCAGAACACACCTGGTGTTATTACTACACCAAAGCCGAGCTTGCCCGTCAACAAGCGGACTGGGAAAAAATTATCGTCTTATTTTCAGAAGCGGATAATTTGGGCTACACTGCGCAAGACCCCGTGGAATATCTGCCCTTCATCGAAGCCTTTGCCCAACTTGGACAAACTGAGCAGGCCATTCAGCTTTCCGAGACCGTGTTGAGCACGAACCCTCGAATGCATGTTGGGCTTTGTCAACTTTGGCAACGTGTCCCTGATTCGAACAAGGCTGAAGATTTGCTTAATCGCCTAAATTGCCCTCGATAGCTCCACCACTCCATCGCTCCTCCCTGCACTGTGCCCACTTGCAAAACATGCCGAAGACATCATCATGATACACGCACAAGCAGTGCAGACATTTTCTTTCGGCAGGCGCGGCAGGCAAAGTTAATTGAGCATATCCAAAAACTGACCAAACTCTTGATTGAGCCATTCAAACGTCGGCGGATGCGGCGGCTGGTGATACGGATGTGTAAATTTTTGAACAGCGAGTTGATGAAAATATCTGCGCACGACCTCTTCGGTCAGGTCGTAATCCAGCATATCGTCATTGATCGACATGCCAAAATAACAGGGATTACTAAATTGCAGGCCCCCGTATTGATATTCGATCTGGAAGATCTCATCCATGGTGTGCGCGAACACATCCAGTGTCGTCATCGGGATGCGCAAGGCATTCTTACTTTCCAGAATCCTGCGATCTACTTTGCTGATTCTACTGAGGGCAAATGTCAAAGGCTTTTCAAGCTGCGGCATATTCATGATTCTGTGCAGGCCTTTCAAACTCGCCTCGTTCTTCAAGGCGGCGATCAATATTTTGAACATCCACTTTTGCAACCCAGACCATTTGAGCGCGCGGCGGCTGACGCTCGGCGATAACAGAATCACTTTATCAATTCTGTCTTGTAAGTGCTCCAAAGTGCGCAATGCCAGCAATCCCCCAAACGAGAATCCCATCAGATTAAATCGGTCGTACCCCAATTTGTTTGCGAAGGCTTCCACCGTGCCGGGCACAAAACGACTCTCAAATTTTTCGGGGTAGGGGGTTGAGCCTCCATGCCCGGGCAATTCAAAAAAATAACTTGTAAATCGCTGACCCATGAACTGAGTCAATGGCAACCATTGGCGGATAAGTGAAACCGTCGCAGGGACAATGATGAGCGGCGCTCCCGTTCCGGCTTTAACGTAATGCAGGCTTGTATCGCGCAGTGTCACATCGCCAAAGGTGGCAAGGGGCGGAGAGATAATGGCAGTCATCGAATTGAATTTAAATTCCCAACCAGTTCAGCGCGCCCAGACCCGCCGCTCTCCCACTCGCAAAACAAGCCGACAGTAAATACCCACCCGTCGGCGCTTCCCAATCCAACATCTCGCCCGCGCAGAAAACACCGGGCAGATTTCGAATCATCAAATGTTCGTCCAGCGATTCAAACGTCACGCCGCCCGCAGTGCTGATAGCCTCGGCCAGCGGACGCGCCGCCACGAGCGGCACCGGCAAATTCTTGATGGCGTGCGCCAATTTTGCGGGGTCAACAAAATCATCCTTCGCCACAAACTCGCGCAACAAACCCGCCTTCACCTCTTTAATCCCCACAGTCTTTTCAAGATGACTCGCCATCGTCCGTGAGCCGCGCGGACGTGACAACTTTTCACGCACCTGCGCTTGTGTTTTGTCCGGCAGAAGGTCCAGCGACATCACGACTTTTCCGTTTGCCGATATTTCGTCGCGCAACAACGCCGACGCAGTGTAAATTAATCCACCCTCCACGCCCTCGCGCGTGACAACAAACTCGCCCTGCTGACGAAACTCTCCAAACGACAAGGCAACCGACTTAATCGGCTGGCCCTCAAAACGCGCACTGAAATGCTCGCTCCAATTTACATCGAATCCGCAATTAGCCGGACGCAACGCCTCCACCCGCGCACCCGCCGCCTCGAGCCAGCCCACCCACTCCCCGTCCGAGCCGAGTCGCGGCCAACTCGCGCCGCCCAGCGCAAGGATGGCGGCATCCGCCTGTACGTTCTTCATTCCATCTGGCGTTTCAAAACTAATGCTCACTCCGCCGTCCTCGGCGGAGATGTTCCCCGTCCATTTATGCCGCACATGAAAGTCCACTCCCGCCTCTGTCAGCCGCCGCAACCACGCCCGCAACAGCGGACTGGCTTTCATGCCCTTCGGAAAGACTCGCCCCGACGTGCCCACAAAAGTTTCAATCCCGAGTCCACTTACCCACTCGCGCAGATTCTCGGGCGAAAAATCCATTAACCATTTTTCTATTTCATTTTTCCGCTTCCCAAAACGCGAGACAAATTTCTCGAACGGCTCAGCGTGCGTCAGGTTCAAACCGCTCTTGCCCGCCATCAAAAATTTGCGCCCCACAGAAGGCATCGCATCGTACACATCCACCTTCACCCCGCGCGCGCTCACAACCTCCGCCGCCATCAACCCCGCCGCTCCGCCACCGATAATTACAACTGATTTTTTCATGCCCTCATTATAGCCGTTGCAAAGAATTGAGGGCAAAAATTCTAGGCGCCTGACACTTTCGAATCAAGCGGTGGTCGAGCGATGTCCTGAGCTTGTCGAAGGGTAGCCCCGAGGTACTCCGAGGGGCGTATCGAGACCAAACTTACAAAATTTTCCCCTTAACCCCCTTTGTGTACTTTGTGTCCTTCGTGTTAAAAAAAGCTACTCCACACTCACCACAATTCCCAACGCATTCAAACGCAACGTCCACAAACTGCCAATCACAAACTGCTCAAATTCAGACAGGTCTCCGGGATTGTATGTGTACTCTGTGCCATCGCCAAAAAAATAAACCGTAAACGTAATGGTCGCATCACCCAAACGCTGACCAGAACGCACCTGCGGGTCTGCATAAAACGGTTCAAAGTCATGCCCATCAAACGTGAACGTCCGAATCGTTTTCCATTGATCCTGCGTGTACGAACAATATTGTTGGCGCACATCATGACACTCCGTCACCACCTCGCCATAACCATTGCCCTTATCGATCGTCTTCTCCTCACACACCTGCCTCGTCTCCACGCGGCACGACACATTGTACGCATCCCCAGGCGGGTTGCCCGCCTTATCGCTAAAACGCACCGCCGTAATTTCCTGCAACGGCAGCGACGTTTCCCAATACACATCCTGCACCGTCGCGCTCACACTCTTCGACGGCGCAAACAACAGGATTGCGCCCACGCACAGCACAGCCAAACAAGCGACGACTACCCCGAGGCCCAACCACGCCGGCGCGCGCTTCATCCCCGCGCTCGAAGCGGGCGCCCCCACAATCGGCATCGCACTAGCTGACGGCTGACTCGCCCTCGGCAACGGCGACCCGCACTTCGCGCACATCGTCCGCGCTGACAGATTCATCTCGCCGCAGTTCGTGCATTTAATTTCAACCTGCGCCGCCTCGCGTTGCATCTCACGCCCCGCCGCACGCGCCTTGCCGCCCTCAGCGAGATTCCCGCCGCACTGCGAGCACGTGACCGCCGTCGCCGCGTTGCGCGTCCCACAGAATCCGCAGTGGATATCTGCGCCCGCACCCGCCACTTTGGCCGTGTTCGCATCTTGAATTAGTTTTGCTTCGGCGGGCGCGTAGAACTGCACATTCTCTGGCTGTGGCGCGCCGCAATTTTCGCAAGTCTTATTCGGCCCCGCATTGCGACTGTTGCAATTGGGGCAAACCCACTCAAGCTGGATGAAGCCTTTTGATGTTGATGATGTTGGCATAAATTACTCCTCACAGATGTGACAGTCACCTTGAAGGTGACTGTCACATTAAACTAAACAAACCCATTCCACGCACGCACAGATTCTATCACCCCCGTCACATCCGCCTCACGGCGTGGTGACGAATCGCGCGGGTCGTCGAAGCGAGTCCCCGTCAGCGCGGCGAAGACGGCAGAGGCGCCCTCCGCCACGTTGCGCGGACTGTATCCGCCCTCGAGCACAAATAAAATTTTTCCGGCGCAGTGTTCGCCCGCCAAATCCACGAGATGCTTCGAGATGTTATAAAAACCCGCCGCGCTGACTCCCAGCGACGTCAGCGGGTCGTCCCAATGCGCGTCGAAGCCCGCCGAAACCAAAATTATTTCGGGGCGAAATTTTTCGACCATCGGCGTGATAACTTGCGCGGAAATTTGCGCGAAGGCGGCATCTCCGGCGTAAGCAGGCAGTGGCACGTTGACGATGCGTCCCTTTGCATGCGGCGCATCTTCGATGCGGCCCGTGCCCGGATAGATGCCCCACTGATGCGTGGATAAATAGGCGAGTCTGTCATCATGCAAAAAAGATTCTTGCGTGCCGTTGCCGTGATGCGCGTCATAGTCCACAACGAGGATGCGACCGCAACCACGCGCCAAAAGATCATACGCGGCGACGGCGATATTGTTGAACAAACAAAAGCCCATGGCGCGCTCGGGTTCGGCGTGATGCCCGGGCGGGCGCACGAGGGCGAATCCATTCGGCGCCTCCGCGGCCCATATCGCCCGAGCCAGCCCGAGCGCGGCGCCTGAGGCGAGTAGCGCAGAGTCAAATGAGGCGGGCGTCACATACGTCGGCGCGAAATCAATTATTTGCGGACCTATCGCGCTGGCAGATTCAACTGTCTGAATCATTTGCGCTGAATGAACGCGCGCAATCTCGTCGCGGGTGGCAGGCGTGAAAGTTAATCGCTCAGCCTTAAACGAATCGAGCCGCGCTGAGAGTTCCGTCAGGCGGCCCGGGCGTTCGGGGTGATCGGGATATTCGTGATGAGGGGATGGAACCCAGGTGAAAAGCGCGGGCATGTTTTTAGCCCGTTAAAATTTCTGCGGGGGTTTTTGCCTTGCGAAGCGTGCGCTCGAAATCCTTGTCGAAACCGACCAGAATCAAACCGTGTTTTTCGCTGGCCGCATATTGATAAGCATCATCGAAATCCAAATTAAATTCTTCGATTCTTTTGGCAACCATTTCCATATCTTGTGGTAACAAGTTAATCAGTCGCACACCCCCGTAATTAAATATGTCTTCCAAAAAACGCAGGAAGGCTTGAGTTTGTTTGAGTCTTACCAGAAGGACTGCAATGGAATGTAGTGAAAAATCCGTAATGGATAATTGATCGCCAGAAACTCTTTCGAGAAATCGGGCTACATCCCCAGACCGTTCCTGTTCAAGTAATCGTTCCAGCCAAATATTTGTATCCAGTAGATACATGCATCAATCCCCACGCCACTCGAGCGCTTTTTTTTGCAATTCCAAAGATGTATATTTTTCGCGATATTCACGTAATGCGCCAGCCCAATCCTGTCGCAATATGCGGCTGGGCTTCTGGCGTTCGCGTTCGATCAGCAAACCGACAAAATCAGAAACTTCCTGTTGCGATTCGGGAGATAATTTTTTGACCAATACTTCCAGAGATTCCATTTTGGCCTCCAAGTTTATTTTACCATTCTCTCGGCTACGATCTCGGCCACGTCTTTCACTTGAATCGTGCCGCCATCCGATTTCGACGCGTCGGTCATCATGCCCATGCAAAATGGACAGCCGACAGCCACGGTATTTGCGCCGGTGGCTTTGGCCTCGGCGAAACGCGCGGCGTTGACGCGCGATGTGCCGGGTTCTTCTTCCTTCCAGGCTTGTGCGCCGCCCGCGCCGCAACAAAATGACTTGGCTGAATTACGCGGCATTTCAATCGTCAGCGCGCCCGCAGATTGCAACGCCTCACGCGGTGCATCTGTGATTCCATTGTGGCGTCCTAAATAACAGGGGTCATGAAAGGTCACTGAAAACTGATCACTGGTCACTGATAACTGAATCTTCCCCGCACCGACGAGTTCGTTAATTAATTGCGTGTGGTGAATCACCTGATACTCGCCGCCGAAAGCGGGGTATTCATTTTTTATGGTGTGCAAACAATGTGGGCAGGTGGTGACGATTCGTTTCGGCGCGACTTCATTGAGCAGGGCCACGTTTTGTGAAGCCAGCCCGAAGAAAATATCTTCGCGTCCTGCGCGGCGCGCGGAGTCTCCGGTGCAGGCTTCGTTGCGTCCGAGCACCGCGTAGTTGACTCCCGCCGCATTTAGAATTTTCGCAAAGGCCTGCGCGGTCTTTTGCGCGCGCGCGTCGGTGGCGGGGGCGCAACCCACCCACCATAAAATTTCGGGTTCGGGGTTTTGCTCAACCGTCGGCACGTTGATGCCATCCGCCCACTTCATGCGCTCGGCTTGCGGCATGTTCCACGGATTCATATTTCTTTCCATGCCTTTGAGGGCCGGTTCGAGTTGTTTCGGAAAATTACTTTCCATCATCGAAAGATTTCTGCGGATGTCGAGAATGTCGCGCATGGGTTCATTGCCCACCGGGCAAATGTCGACGCATGCGCCGCAGGAGGTGCAGGCCCACACGGCCTCCTCGGAAATCATGTCGAGCATGATTACGTCGGTGCCGCCGCCGTGATTCAGGTGATAGCGCTTGTTAATTTCCAATGCGGCGGGCGACAAAATTTTTCCGGTGTTGTACGCCGGGCAAACTTCTTGACAGCGAAAACATTGGATGCAGGCGTAGCTGTCCATGATTTGTTCCCAGCCCAGGTCTTTCATCTTCGCCGCGCCAAATTGTTCAATAGACTGGTCTTCGAGATTGATGTAATTTAATTGTCCGATGGATTTGCGCTCGGGCTTGAGCGCAAAATTAATCGGCGTCATGAAAATGTGAATGTGTTTTGAATAGGGGAAGTAGGGCAGGAAGGCGAAGACCAGCCCGAGCGAGACCCAGAACATCAGCCGCTCATCGAAGATTAACTGCGCCGCGTCTTTGCCGGACCATAAAGCGGCCAGCGCCGAAGTGACGGGTTGCCACGAGTCAGCGACTCCGCTGCGCGCAATGTAAAACGACTCGCCGAAGACGCGCGCCAGCGTGTGCGTGAAGAACGTGGCCGTGACGATCATCGAATCGCGCGTGATGCCCTTGCGCGCTAGCGGATTAAGCAACGTGGTGTCGCGGGTGCGCAGGGTGGCGGGCTTGAGCACATAGCGCCGAAAAGACAACGCCAACATGCTGACCATTAATGCCAGCGAAATAAACTCCGCCGCACCGCGATAGATGTCCCCGAAGATTCCTGTCTGATGGAGCAGGTTGAAATTTGTGTAGGCAAAAATCAGGTCGTTCAGGTTTACAAGCAAGTAAATGAAGAACGCCCAACCAATGAAGGCGTGAAAAATACTGGGCAGGATGCGAAAGCGAAATACGGGTTTGAAGAAGAGGTATTTTGAGATCAATTCCCCGATGCGCTTGAAAGGCAATGACCAGTTAATCGTCCCCTGTCCGCTGGCGATGTTGCGCGCGATGTGCCGCGCGCCGCGATAGGTGTAAAAAACTGAAGCGAGGATGCCGATGGTGAAGATGATTTTTTCGGGGAGTGAAAGCATGGTGGCTCCAGAGAGGACGAGGTGATTCTTAGTTTAGCACAATTTGTATTTGAAAATAAAATCAGCGCCGAGGACGGCGCTGGAAACAACAGATTCCCCTCTCCCCCGCGCTGGAATCAAATCGAGCCGCAGGTCATGGGCTGTTACTAATGTCGTTGACGTAATCCACTGCTGAGCGGCAGATGCCGGTAAGGTGGGTGGAGACGGTGTCCCAATTAATTTTTGTCTTGTCGGTAATCTGATCCAGCGACTCAGCGAGACAGCCGCCGCCGGCGTGGTAGTTGACCAGCGTCAGCTTCCACATATCTTCATATGAAATGTTCAACTGCGAGGCGCGCTTTTTGCTGGAATAATTCCACACGATTTGCGCGGCCTGTTCACAATTGGCTACCAGCGTGTTTGCAAAAACGGCGATGCTGTAATTGGCGCGGTCAATATCTATGCCCAGCGGACAAGCGGCGCAGGTGGCGTTGACACTGTTGACCAGCGAGTAGCGCAACAGTTCGCGGTTTTCGTCTTCGAGGTCGTGATAGTCTGCGTTGCAGGCGTCGCCCGAAAGCACCAGCGGGCAAAACTCATGATAGAAGATCGGATTCCAAAAGAGGGTGGTGTCAGCGCCTTTTTCGGTGAGTTGGCCAAGACCCGTATCGCCGGCCGCTTGAATGCCGCCGGGCCAGAATTGACTCTCGCGCCCGAAAAGATTCTTGAGCAGTTGGGCGGGCACGCCCTTCGTCTGCGCGATGGAAAGGATTAAGCCATCAAATTGATTTTGCCAATCGGTGACGGCGGGACGCGCGGCGAGCTGTCCGCAGGCGTTGACGCCGCCGTCGGGCGCGAGTCCGCCGCTGGGACACATGCTCGCGTCGGCAATGCCCTGACGAATTAATTTTTCGGCGAGGTAGTCATAAGGCACTTCGGACTTGAGATCATTGACGTCGCTCGGCGTAGCCAGCCAGGCGGGCGGACCGCCCACTGGCGGCAAAATCCCCCAGCTTTGCGCGCAACTTGCGAGGGCCTGGCCCTGCCATTGACTTGAAAGCACGTCCACGTACCACGAGGTAATGTCTGGGTTGCCAAAGTCTGCTTGGGTGACGCGCACTTGCGCGGTGAAACGCAGACTCGAATCGCCGAAGGATGAGTAGGCCCAAAATTCGAGCAGAACGCCCTTGTCGGTGGTGGGCGCGAGTCTGATGGGGCAGATCGGCGCATCGCAGAAGAAACTTTGTCCGTTGAGACTGCCTTCGATGCGCGTGATGACAAATTCGGCCAGCGGTTCCTGCGCGGTGAGAATCAAACGCGGAGAAGACTCGCACAGACTCGTTGATAGCGAGGCCACGGGTGAACAGTCTTCGAGTTCGAGTCGGACGGAAGGCGCTGGCAGTTCGACGGCCACTTCATGTTCGGCGGGACGACTGCCGGTGAAGTAAATATAGTAGCCGTCACAGAATTGGGGGTGGCTGGGGTCGAGGCAGGGTTTTTGCGCGATCCATGCGTCCGTGGTTTTGTCCCCGCAGTCAATGTAGACATCTGTAATCGTTGGCTGGCCTGCATAGTCCACGCTGATTTCGCAGGCCACAGAGTTATCTTTGAAGGTGACGAGAAGCCATTCGTAGGCTGTGTATTTGACGAGGTTAATGCCGAATCGGTCCGGACCTGGAGGCGGCGCGGGCGCGGCAAACCCGCTCGAGGGCGCGGAGAGAAGCGCGGCGAAAGCGATCAGGAGGGCGGTGACCCAAAGGAGGGCAGTCCGCTGGGGAGGGCGAATCATTAGTCGCATAATTAAGTTCCCACATTATAGCGGACTCGCGTCGCTTAAGTTATTTTTCGAGCGCTTCGAGGTCGCGTTGCAAATTGCGTTGGCGGATGGCGAGGCTGAAGATGTAAATGGCCGAGATGATGAAGAAGGCGGCGTAACCCGCGATCATGTAGACGTCGGTGTTGGGGGTGGTTTCGATGAACATGGGGACTCCGGGGGATAGAGAGAGAATGGAAAATGGAAAATGGAGACTGGCGGTGGTCGAGTAGGCGTACTCGCCGTATCGAGACCAGAGACTGATTACTGATTACTAAGTTTGAGTTGTTCCACTTTGGCTTCGAGTTGGCCGAGGCGATAGCGATTCCAGAACAGGTCAATGAAGATGACGGTGAAGGTGAAGAGGGCGAAGAGGAAGGCGGTGAGCATGTCGGGGGTCATGTTCATTTTTTCTTGATTCGCATTGGCCGCGCCGATGACAACGGGATGGATGGAGCGGAAGAGGCGAATCGACATGAAGGTGATTGGCGCGCTGACCCCGCCGAGGAGGGTGTAGACGGCCCCGAAGCGGGCGCGACGCTCGGGGTCTTCGATGCCACTACGCAACATGAAGTAGGCGATGTAAATTAATTCGGTGACGGCGGCGGTGGTGAGACGCGGGTCCCACGTCCACCAGGTGTTCCAGATCGGGCGCGCCCAGATGGAGCCGAGAATGATCGTAATTAAAAAGAAGACCACGCTGATTTCCACTGCGGCCACTTCGAGGATGTCCCACTTAATGTTTTTGGTGACGAGGTAAAGGATGCCCAGCACGGCGGCAAAGATGAAGCCGAGCAGGGCCGTCCACGCGGTGCCGATGTGAAAGTAAAAAATACGTTGCGCGTTGCCCATGATAAGTTCCGTCGGCGCGAAGACGAGGGCCAGGTAGGTGGCGACGGCAAGGAGGAGGATGGAGACGTAATCAAGTATCTTAAGCAGAGTGGGTTTGGGGGACATGGGGACTCCTTTGGAGGTAAAGAGAGTGGAGAGAGAATTGGAGAATTATAGACTGATTACTGATCACCAAACTCACTCATCAACGATTTCATCGAAAAACATATACGACAGTGCAATGAAGATGACGTCGTAGCCGATGAGGATGTTGAGCGAGGGCATGATTTCGGCGAGTGGCGCATCGGCGAGGAAGGCGTTGCTGGCTTTGACGGCGGCTAGCAAAACCGGCAGGATGACGGGGAATAAAAGAATCGGTAGAAGCACGTCGCGCGTGCGCGCATGGACGGCCATGCTGGCCAACAGAGTGCCGACGGCGGCGTAGCCCACCGAGCCAAGCAAAATGACGAGCAACAGCCCGGGTTGAAAAAGATTCTCGTTATATAAAACCGCATACACCGGCAGGACGATGGCTTCGACGATGAGCATAAAGGCCAGGTTGCTGATGGCCTTGCCGAAGAAAATGGCAGAGCGGTCAATGGGCGCGAGTAGGAGACCGTCCAGTGAACCGCGATCTTTTTCGACGGCCATTGAGCGGTTGAGGCCGAGAGTCCCTGCAAAGGCGAAGGTGGACCAGAGCACACCAGCGGTCACGTCTTTGCGCGTGACGGGGTCGAGGTCGAGGGTAAAGTTGAAGATGAGGATGACCAACAGCGAAAAGACGAGCATGGCCGAAAGCAATTCGCGTGAACGCAGTTCGGCAGACAAATCCTTGCGGACAATGGCGAGGGTGGCGCGGAGGAGGGAGGGAGTGAGCATGAGGGAAAAGATGAAAGATGAAAGATGAAGGTTGGGGAGCGAAAGATGAAAGAAAAACAGTTTGATAGTTACGTAGTTGCGTAGTTTTCCTGTTTACGTGTTTAGGTGTCTACGTGTCTACCCCGCCAGCGCCTGCTTGTAAAACGACAATAAATTTCCGCCGCCAAACGAATCGCGGGTGGCGGATGCGGCGATGACTCCGCGCGAGAGCACGTCGAAGCGGGTGGCGAGGTCTTCGGCGCGGGCCAGGTCGTGAGAGGTCATCACAACGGTGCGGCCTTGTTTGGCTACTGTGCGCAAAACATCATCCAGCATTTCGGATGCATCCTGGTCGAGGCCGGTGTAGGGTTCGTCGAAGAGAATCACCTGCGGGTCGTGCAGGATGGCGCGGCCAATGCTGAGACGTTGAGTCATGCCGCGCGAGAAGTTGCGCACCAAATCCTTGCGGCGCGTGTCGAGGCCGACGAGTTCGAGGACTTCTGTGATTCGAGACTGGAGACTGGAGACTGCATAGAGGCGCGCGAAGAATTGTAAATTTTCTTCGGCAGAGAGGTCGGCATAAAGCAAGGGCAAGTGCGAGACCACGCCCAACCGCGCGCGGACTTGCGCTGACTCGGCGGGAAGTTTGTGCCCGGCCACTGTCACCTCACCAAACGTGGGGCGCGAGAGCGAAGCCAGCACGCGCAGAAACGTCGTCTTGCCTGCGCCGTTGGGGCCGAGCAAAGCCACGAACTCGCCAGCGCGCACGTCAAAGTCCAGCCCGCGCAAGACGGTCTTTGTTCCAAAGCGTTTGGTGAGTTTGTAGACTTCAATCATTTTAGTTAGATAGTTAGATAGTTAGATGGTTGGATGGTTGGATGGTTCAGTGGTTTGCGAGTTTCGTGTCTACCTGTCTACCTGCGCGTTTTCTTTCATCTTTCATCCCTGAGTCTCGCCTTCAACTCCGCCCGTCGCGCGTGATAGGCTTCGCTTTGAATCTTGCCGGCGCGATGCAGGTCGTCGAGGGCGATGATGGCGTCGAGCAGGTCGTCTTGCGAGACGAATTCATCTTCTGTTTCGCTTTCATCTTCGTCACGCGCATACAGCCACAGACTGAGGAAAATAAGCAGGACGCCCAGCACGCCCACAACAATTAAGATGTTCACATTCGACGCGCCGCTCAATTGCACGGTCACGGTGCTTCCAGCGGCAATGCCCACGCCGTTGTATTCGCGATATTTCGTGTTGTTGAAAGTTTGCAAGTCGCCTTGCGTTAAAGAATCACTCTTTAATTTCACGCCGTCAGGCACCAGCACGAGCAACGCGTCTGCATCCTGTGTGAAGAGCTGACTGATCTGCATGCCGGAGGTGTAGGGCAGGGTATAGAAAGAAACAAAGCCATAGGCTGTTTCACTGGGCGGCATCGCAAAACCATTCTCGGTGGCCAACAGCGGCGCGCTATCCTGAGTCTTGTCAAAGCCGACATTTTGCGCGCTCAACGGCACTTTGATAAATGGAATTTCGGTCAGCGAGTCCACCAGCAGGGTGGTCTCGCCGAGATTCGAAAAAGTGTACACCGCAATGACCTGCACCACGCTCTCGCTGACCTCAAAGAAAATATGCACCTGCTCAAAACGAATCAGCGAAAGGTCGCTGGAGGTTTCATAAACAATGAAGGGAGGGATGGTCATGCTATCCACGCCCGCCTCTACAAAGGTCAGCGCAGATTGGTAGGTTACGCCGCCATAAGTCAATTCAGCGACGAAGATGCGGCCCTCGACAAATTCCACGTTCGTGAACGTATACGTCCCATCCGCGCTGACGGTGGAGTCGAGCGAGAGCGCCTCTTCCGGTGCGACGTTCTGGTCTTGCGCGTGATTGAAGCCGCGCAGCTTGACATTTAATCCGGCGACGTTTGCGCCGAGGATGGAACCTGTCACCGTGTTGCCCGTCGCCTCGGGCGTGGACACTTCGACCGTGCCCAGCGCGGGCGTGAGGCTGGAGTCAGTTGCGAGCGGCGTCTCACCAGCGGAGGCTGTTTGGGTTGCGGCGGGAGTCACTGTCGCTGTGGCCGTTACGGGCGCGGGCGGTGAGGCGAAGGTTAGGGTGCGCAAATAAGCGGCGGCGGCGTACAGGTCTTCGTCGCTTAAACCCGCTTTGAGGGCGGTCACGTTTTCGCTTCCAGTTTTCAACAGGGCCACGAGGGCATCGTCGCTGAGCGCGGACATTTCTTTTAAGTCCATGAAAAAAGTGAGCGGGCAGTCCACACAATTTGCTGAGAAAATTTCCTGTCCGCGCGCAATTTGTGCGGGTGTGTTGTGCAGACTCATGGCGTAGGCGATCACGTCCCAGCGCTGCTGCTCGCTGAGGCTGACGAAGGGCGGCATGAAGCGCTCGATGTTGCCGCGCGAAACCATTGTGAACCAGGCGGCGGGCGCATCCTCACGGGCCACTTGCGGCAGACCCAGTGCGGCCACGCTGACGGGTAATTGCTTGCCCTGCTCGCCGTCGCCGAGGCCAGCGACGCCATGACAGGCCGCGCACTTTGCCGCGTAAATTTCTGCGCCGCGGATGAGGTCCGGCGCCTGCGCCGGATACAGCGGGCCCAGCGTGGGCGGCGGCTCGGGCGACACATACCCGGGCGGCGGGGTGATATCTTCGGCCAGCGAGAAGTTGCAAGATGTGAGTAGGAGAAGGAGAGGGAGAAGGAGGATGCGATGGTTCATGGGTTATCGGAGACTTGAGATTGGGAGAATTAGAGAATTGGATACTGTCGAACTATCAAACTACAGCTGATGTGAAATCAAAAACCAGAACGGTTCTTTAACACGAATGCCTCGAAAATGCGAATTTCACGAATAATATCCTACACAGATTCAAGTAGCAAGCGCAACAGGTTGATGGAAGAATACTTCAACAGGGGTTTTGAAGTCAAGGCATTTTCTAGGACGATGATTGAGCTTGTCAACGGCAAGTTTGGTTGCAGATAAGGTTAGCTTGGAGAAGTCGGTTTCTTTGGAAAGTACTGCGAACCCAACTCATTGGTGTTTTCATTAGTGCCACGCTCCGCTCTCAGGCCGAATAAGGATGAGCAAAGTAAAAAATTGCCTGCGCGGAATGTACACGATAAACAATCCTGGGACGAAGATGAGCAAGGAGAGAGATTTGAGTGCAGTCGTGGAGGTCTCCATTAGTAGCTTGACAATGTCACATTTCAAAACCTTTTACCACAAAGTCGACAAAGGGTCACAAAGGAGAGCAAAATACTAAAATCAAAGGTTTCCTTCGTGTTACTTCGTGCCCTTTGTGGTTAAGAATTTTGGTTTCAGCCTTAATGTGACATTGTCAAAGTAGTTACAGTTAGGCACAAGAGTGGCGCATTCAGTATAACAAAAATCATTTGCCATGCTTGGCTCAGCAAAGGCCGCTCTCGGAGGGCCGTAATTTCAAGGTCAATCAGTTTACTCCACCAGCGAGCGTTTCAACTTCCTGCGCTCCACCTTCTTCTTGGGCAAAATTCTCCTCGCCAATTTCTGCCCCTCCTTCACCAGCGGATTATCCATTAACCGATTGTTCTTCGGCAAATGCAAGAATCGACGAATCGTGCGGAACTGGTCGCCGCGATAGACGAGACGCTCGACGCGCAATTTTTTTGCCAGCGCCTGAATCTCTTTGACGGGGAACATCTGCAAGCCAGAACGTGTGACCTTTAACGATGCCGCCGCAATCGCAAAGCGGACAGATTCCTCCAGCCCCCAGCCCTGCAAATATCCATAAATATATCCGGACGAAAATGTTGCGCCCGCACCTGATCCATCCACGGCTTTCACTTTGGGCGCGTACACGCGGATAATCTCTTCGCCCTGCACGACCATGCCGCCCTGGCTGGCCATGGTGATGATGGCAGTTTTGATGCCAGCGTTAAACAGTTTGCGCGCCACGCCAAGCATGGCCTGCTTCTTGCCAATCTGTGCCGCATCGGTGACGGCCTGACAGATGGTGACCAGACCGGCGTATTTTTTCAGCAGGTCGGGATTTTTGTGTCCGTGCTCAAAGTTGAGGAAGACGGGCACTTTTTGTTTTTGGGCTTCTTTCATGGCGCGCAAGATGTGCGCGTCGCCGTCGTACCAGTCTACGTAGAGCAGTTTTGATTTTTTGATTAGCGAAAGATCGGCCACATCCAGGGTCTTCAGAATTTCCTCCGACCTTTGCCAGAAATACGTGCGCGCGCCCTTTTTATCCGAGACGTTGACTTCGAGCGGGGTTTTGTATTTTTTGGTGAAGCGTACGTCGGCTTGCACGCCCATCTTTGCGAGCGTGTCGGCCACGTGATGCCCGAGCAAGTCATCGCCGACGGCGGTGCCGATCATGCCGCTGGGCACACTCCATTGACTCAGGTTGCAGGCAATGATGGCCGCGTCGTCATACACGTACTCGCTGACCTGATGCACGATCGCGCCAGTGTTGTGTCGCGGCAGTTTGTCGAGCGCCATGATGTAGACGGGCGTCAACATGCCGAAGCCGACGTAAGATGGAGGGGTTTTCTTTTGCATTTTTTTAAACACAAAGGACACGAAGTACACAAAGGGGGAAGCCCTTTAAATGTATTTCCTTCGTGACCTTTGTGCCCTTTGTGGTTAAAGAATTAAGCACGGGCCTTCTCGCCTTTCGGGTCAAACAACACGGCGGCGGTGACTTCGGCCTGACGGTTGCCTTCAATTAATTCAATCGTAAAACGCTTGCCCTTCACAGCCAGTTCAGTGGGCAGGAAGGCGTACATAATATTCTTCTTGACGGTGAAGCCGTAGCCGCCACTGCGCACACGAGTGACCACTTTGTCGTCGTGATGAACTGCTTCACCGCCGTAGATTTGCACGAACTCGTCGGTGTCGGTGAGCACGAGCGTGCACAATTTGCGGCGCAGTCCCTCAGCCTTTTGTTTGACCAGCGCATCGCGCCCGATGAAGTCGCCTTTCTCAAGGTCCACGCAGAAGCCGAGACCGGCTTCATACGGCGTTGTGCTCGGCGTGAGGTCGGTGGTGAAATATTTAAATCCTTTTTCAAGGCGCAACGGATCGAGCACCTTGTAGCCGCCAAGTTCGAGGCCGAATTCTTTGCCAGCTTCGATGAGCATGTCCCAGATCATGGTGGCGCGCTGGTTGGGGATGTACAACTCCCAGCCGAGTTCGCCCGCGTAACTGACTCGTTGCGCCAGCACGTTGACGCCGTTGATGTTTATCGGCTTGGTCGTCAGATAGGGATGCGCTTCATTGGAGATGTCGCTGTCCGTAATTTTCTGCAACACTTCACGCGCCTTCGGTCCCCACAGTGCAAGACAGGCATGTTCCTGGGTGATGTCGCGGATGGATACTTCACCGTCGTTATCGTCCACGTGCATTTGGATGCGTGCCAGATCGTTGGCGATAAAGCCCGAGCCGGTGATGACCCAGAAATGCTCATCGCCGAGGCGCGTGACGGTGAGGTCGGATTCAATTCCGCCGTTGCGATTCAAGAATTGTGTGTAGACGGCACTGCCAATCGGTTTATCAATGTTGCTGTCGGTCAGTCTCTGCAATAGCGGCAGGGCGCCCTTTCCTTTAACTTCGATCTTGCCGAAGGAGGTCAGGTCGAAGAGGGCGACACGCTCGCGGGTGGCCGTGTGCTCAATGCGCAGACGTTCGAAGTAGGGCGGTTTTGTCCAGCCCCATTGGCGCTGGTCTTCGCCCATGCGCCGCCATTCTTTGCCTGGCTCAAAATAGTTGACGCGCTCCCAGCCGAATTTTTCGCCGAAGACGGCGCCGTTCTCGAGCAGACGATAATGAAGAGGGCTAACCCGCTTCGGGCGGGCATGTTCGTGTTCGTCGTGCGGAAATTTAAGTCGGTAGTAATACTTCACGCATTCAAGTGTGCGCTCGGCGGCGTAGTTAAAATCCGCATAATAATTTCCGAAACGCGTGGCGCGATAACTATAAATATCCATCGGCGCTTCGCCGTCAATGATCCACTCGGCCATCAGTTTGCCCATGCCGCCCGCACCGCCGTAGCCGTTGAGCGACATGCCGGCCATCATCCAAAAACCTTTTGCGCCGGGCATGGGGCCGAGCAGAGGCTGGCAATCGGGCGTGTACGCGCCCGGGTGACGCACGAGCGTGATGATGCCCGCCGAATCCAAAAATGGCAAACGGCGAATCGCGCCTTCGAGCAACATTTCAAATTGATCAAAATCGCCGGGGAAACTTTTACTGCCGTGCTCCCAGGGCGTGCCATCAATCCAGCGCGGAAGCGGCTTGGGTTCGTACCCGCCGATGACGAGTCCGCCGGCCTCCTGACGCATGTAAACCAAATTATCGGGGTCACGCAAGCACGGCGTGTTCGCCGCGAACTCATGGCCGGGCACAGCGCGCAACGCAATGTGTTGATGGTCCACCGGAGTCGTCGGGACGTGCAGGCCCGCCATCGCGGCGACTCGCGGCGCCCACATCCCCGCGGCGTTGACGATGACCTCGCATCGAATCTCGCCCTGGTCGGTCACTACCGCCTCGACCTCTCCCCTCGCTGACAATTTAATTCCGGTCACGCGCGTGTTGGTGTAAATCTCCACGCCGAGTTCTTTTGCAAAACGCGCCATCGAAGTGGTGACGGTGTACGGGTCAATCTGTCCGTCGCCAGGCAGATAGATGCCGCCGAATAAATCTTTGCCCGAAATTTGCGGCATCGCTTTGAGAGTCTCTGCGGGCGAGATGACTTCGCAATCCAGCCCGAGCGCTTTGGCGCGGCTGACACTGCGTTCCATTTCGAGCAGTTGTTCCTTGCTCGAAGCCACGCGCAAACTGCCGACTGTGTTGAACAGCCCCAGTTCTTTGTACAACTGAACGCTGTACATGCGGAACCTGAGCATGGCCTGCGACGTGGCGAACTGCGTGACGAGTCCCGCCGCGTGCGATGACTCGCCGCTGGCGATCTCGCCTTTTTCGAGAATCACAACATCCTTGACGCCGTTCTTTGCAAGGTGATACGCGACCTGCGCGCCGTAAATTCCGCCGCCGATGACGACGATTTTTGCATGGGTTTTCATTGGATTCACCTGTGAAAAATAAATTCGGTGGTCGAGTAGACGGCGGGGGCGTCTCGTCTTTGCACATCAACATCGCTCCGCCGTCGTATCGAGACCCCAGTTTATAGGAGATTCTACATCACGTGTGGTCTCGATACAGCGGACGAGCACCACCTACTCGACCACCGTAACCTACTTTGCAACTTCTTCCAACCAAACTGTAAAGTCGCTAGAATCCATTTTCTGCACCGCCCTGCCCGAGCGCTCCTCGGCCATGCCCCAGAAGTCGAAGTCGATTGTGGAGATACTCACCTGAATCGCAGCCCACAGAGCCCAGCCGATGTCAGACATGATCATGTTGAGTTTCATGCGCGCAATCAGATTTTCTTTCGCTTCGCCGAAATACGCCGCACAGACTTCAGCAATCTGCGCATCGCTGAATTGCATTTCCTGACAAGTGTTTCCAAGTTCAAAGGTTGGGTCGTTGTTGCCGCCGTATTCGTAATCAATCAACCAGAGTTGCCTGCCATCGTCGATGTAATTTTCTGCCAGCAGGTCATTGTTGCAAGGGACAGTCGGCAACGGATTGACATTCATCGCCTGCTCAATGCGCCTGACCTTGGCCATATATTCATTGTAAACATCGGGGATTTTTATGTCCCGCTCGCGGCACACATCCAGATAATATTCCGTCAAGCGGAACATGTTGAAGTCGGCCAAAAAGCGCGGACCCGCGTGCAGTTTTTTGATGGCCTGCGCCATGCGCGTTGGCATGCCTTTTTCATTTAATGAATCCTTCGACATGGTCTTGCCGTTTAAGAACTCAATGACCATCACATTGTATTCAGGCAAAACGTGGAGCACCCGCGGCGCAACTCCTGCTTCCGCCGCGGCTTTGGTGTTGTGCATTTCATTGTCCCGATCAATCGCCAACAGTTCCGTGTTCGCGCCCGGCACACGGACAAAGTACGGCGCGCCATCGACGACAACGCGAAAGTTGGAGTTGGTCAATCCGCCCGAAAGCGGCTCGACTACAACCTGTTTGCCTTGCCAATCTTCAACTTTCTTAACGACTTCTTCAATGATGGACATAGATACTCCGAATGGTCAAGTCTATTCAAAGATTATATGGGAATTTTTAGGAATCTGCGGGTTTTTGAATTTTTTTCATTATAATCGTCACGACATCGAATTCGCCCCTAACCCGCATCTCGTATCTCGCACTTCATCTTTCATCTTTTCCGCCTCTCGGAGCCTCCATGCCCAAGCAAGTCAAAGACCTCATGCACCGCGGTCTGATCAACTGCAAACCAGACGCCACCCTCGGCCAGGTGGCTGTTTTGCTTAATCAACATCACGTCCACGCGCTGATCGTCACCGACCGCGACGGCCGCGCGCTGGGTATCATTTCGGATTTTGACCTACTCGCCGGCGAGTGGCTTTCACGCGACGCGGACAACCTCGCGACCATGCGGGGTCTGACCGCCGCGGACCTCATGTCGCATCCGGTGGCTTCTGTTGAATCGACTCTGGCTCTAGCGGACGCCGTTCACATCCTGCGCGAAAAGCAGATCAGCCGCCTGCTGGTGACTGAGGCTGGCAAACCTGTCGGCTTAATCTCGCTGTCCGATTTTGTGGCCAGCATCGCCAAAACCGAAAAAGCAAACCGTGACACTGTCGGCGACGTGATGTCTGACGCGATTCTCGTCTGCCGCGGTAAGACGCCCGTCATCTCCGCCGCGCGCACGATGACTCAGGCGGGCTGGCGTTCCGTGCTCGTGGTGGACGCGAAGGGCAAGACCCTCGGCGTCGTCAGCGGATACGACCTTTTGCGTTTTGTTGAAGAAGGCATAGACGAGAAAGTCATCGTCCGCGAAGTGATGCACCCCGCGCTGACAATTGACATCCACGCCAGTCTGCGCGAAGCCGCCGAAAAAATGATTCAGAATCATCATCACCGTCTGGTGGTGATAGATAAAGACGACCCCGATGCGTTTCCGCTTGGGGTCATTTCGTCCTTCGACATCGTGGCCGAAATGGCGCG
>VFKQ01000020.1 GCA_009885445.1 Anaerolineaceae bacterium
ATTTGCCGATTCTCAAAACGGCAATCGGTTATCGACGGCAAAGCCGTGTCGAGATATTATGACCGTGCGCGGTATATCTTGACTGCACGGCTTCTTTCAATTCACGTTTGCTTTTCAGGTGGTTGTTGAGCCTGTCGAAACACTCATCATGGGGCTCCTCCGACAGGCTTATCTGCCTATCGGAAAGTAACATTTTCCGCGATGCAATTCGCTCGTCAAAAATCCGTTTTCTCGCCTTCGGCGGAAAACGGATTTTTGATTTTCTACGGCAAGAACTCGGCGAAAAGACTCTCAAACGTGGACTCGTCTACGTAGCCGACAAGTTTTCTGAGCAATTGTCCGTTGCCGTCCAGCAGGTAAAACTCGGGCTGATAGTAAAAGCCGAGGACGCGCTGAAAGCCGTCAGTGCGCGAGTCGTCGGCATCGAGGTAGGTGAATAGGATGCGGCCAAAATATTTTGCTTCAAGCCCATGAACCATGGGCGCCATGGCGCGGCAGGTGCTTCAGGTGAAGCGGAAAAACTCGACGAGTTGCAACTGACCCGAGGCGAGGTTGACCGTGGTCGGGTCGCTGGCCTCGAGGTTGGGTCCGCGCGAGGTGGCTTCGGGGAAGATAACCCCGAGGGTGGGCGCGGGGGGTTGAGTCGCTTCGGGGAGGATAAGGCTTGGGGTGGGCGAACCCGCTATGGGCGCGGAGGCGAGCGTGGCCGAGGGCGCTGACTCAGCGATGGGGGGCGGAGTCGCCGCAGGGGCGCAGGCGCTGGTTAAGAGGATGGTCAACAAAAAAAATTTGGGGATGTGGGTTAATAATTTCTGCATGGGTTCTCCTTTCTATAAAACAGGATGCTTCGTTTCATCAAACCATTACGCGGGCTGGGTGAAAATTGGGTGAGAAAATTGCCACGTCCTCCGCTATACTTGCGTTTAGTTGGGTAGTTACTTAGTTGGATAGTTACGTAGTTGGGGAGCGGCAAACTATCGAACTACAAAACTATCGAACTACTAAACTTATCTGGAGGACGTATGGCTTTTAAACTGACTTACTCAACGATGTTCAACCCGCCCGATGAATTGCACAAAGGCTTCGACAAAGCCGTGGCAACGCTCAAGAAAAATTTGGGCAAGGAATACGGCATGCTCATTGACGGCAAAGAAGTGTTTGCCAGCGAGAAATTTGAAGTGCGCTCGCCAGTGAACACGAATTGGGTTTTGGGCGTGATGCAAAAAGGAAATGCGGCGCACGCGCAGATGGCGATTGCCGCCGCGCGCAAGGCCTTCCCCGCGTGGAGCCGCACGCCGTGGCAGACGCGCGTGAAGCTGGTGCGCAAGGCCGCTTCATTAATAGAGAAGCGCATCTTTGAACTCGGCGCGGCCATGTCTTTGAACGTGGGCAAAAACCGCATGGAATCTTTGGGCGACGTGCAAGAGACCGCCGACTTGATGTACTTTCCGGCGCGCATGCTGGAAGAGAACAACGGTTTTGTTAAGCCGATGATGAAAGACCCGCTCGTGGGCTACGACTCTACGAACACTTCGGTGCTTCGTCCGTATGGTGTGTGGCTGGTGGTTTCGCCGTTCAACTTCCCATTCGCGTTGAGCGGCGGACCGACCGGCGCGGCGCTCGTGGCTGGCAACACCGTGATTCTTAAACCGGCCAGCGACACCGCGTGGATCGTGCGCCTGTACGCTGAATGTCTGCGCGATGCGGGACTCCCCGACGGCGTTTTCAACTGCACGTCACCTTCAAACTCAAGCCCGGCGTGCGGTGGAGCGACGGCCAACCGCTCACCGCCCACGACTCGGTCTTCTCCTACGACCTCAGCCTCAGCCCCGACACCTACAATCCGCGCCGCGTGCTGGCCGAGCGC
>VFKQ01000223.1 GCA_009885445.1 Anaerolineaceae bacterium
ACCGCACGAACATCTCCGCGGACGAGCTCGCCAAAATCATCGCGGAATACGACGCGCTGATCGTGCGTGGGCGCACCAAGGTGACCTCGTCCCTGCTCGAAGGCACGACCCGCCTCAAGGTAGTCGGGCGCGCGGGCGTGGGCGTGGACAATATCGATTTGACGGCGGCCAAGTCGCATGGCGTGACCGTCGTCAACGCGCCCGTGTCTACCACGCTGGCTGTCGCTGAGTTAACGTTCGGACTCTTGCTCGCGTTGGCGCGTGAAATTCCGCGCGCAGACTCTACAATGAAACAAGGTCAGTGGGACAAGAAGACTCTCGAGGGCGTGGAGTTGAACGGCAAGACTCTGGGCGTGGTCGGCTTTGGGCGCATCGGCGCGGAAGTTGGCAAACGCGCAAAAGCTTTTGGCATGAACGTGGTGGCGTATGACCCCTTGCTCGAAAGCGCCGAGATCGAACGCCGTGGCGCAGACGCGTTGCCGCTGGATGAGCTGTATCGCATTTCAGATTTTATTTCACTGCATCTGCCGCTCAGCGTGGACACACGCGATATGATGGGCGCGCAGGCTTTTTCGCAAATGAAGGCTGGCGCGCGAATTGTGTGTGCCGCGCGCGGCGGAATCATTGACGAGGCCGCGCTTCTCGCCGCACTTGAGTCAGGTAAAATTGCCGGCGTTGCTTTAGACGTGTTCAGCGCAGAACCTCCGGGCGCGACAGATTTGGTGAAGCATCCCAAAGTCATCGCCACGCCGCACATCGGCGCACAGACCGCCGAAGCCCAGTCCCGCGCCGCAGTAGACATCGCCGAGGAAGTGCTCAAAGTTTTGAACGGCGAAAAGTTGCGTTGGAAGGTTGGGTAGTTTTTTCAAACAAACGGTGGTCGAGTAGCCCCGAGGTACTCCGAGGGGCGTATCGAGACCACGTTTACGGGCAGTTTCGCGGTCTCGGTGGTCTCGATACGGCGGAAGGGCACCGCCTACTCGACCACCAGCGTTCGTTGGGAGCAAACTGTCAGGTGACTAGTTAGTTTTATAGTTTTGTAACTCTGTCACAATTACCAATTACTTTTTTCGTTTTACGTTTTACGCAATACTCAGGACCCGCAATAAATTCATCTTCTATCTTTCATCCTTTTCCTCAAGGAGCCCCCATGCAAGAAAAACTCACCGAACTCAAAGCCATCATCGCCGAAGTATCCGACTTGGGCAAGGCTCAAGCGATTCTTGAATGGGATCAGCAGACGTACATGCCGCGCGGTGGGGCGGAGGCGCGCGGCAACCAACTTGGCACACTCGGAAAAATTTCGCACCAAATATTTACCGATGACAAAGTGGGCAAACTACTTGATGAACTCAAGGATTCTTTCGCGTCAGATTCGGATGACGCCGCCTTCGTGCGCGTCACGCGCCGCGATTATGACCGCCGCACCCGCGTCCCCGCGGACTTTGTGGTGGAGCAGGCGACAGTTACCTCCGCCGCGCACGAAGCCTGGATGGAAGCGCGCGCCAAATCAGACTTCTCCATTTTTCTGCCGCACCTCGCCAAAGTGGTTGACCTAAGTCGCCGCTACATTGAATTTTTTCCCAAGTCGAGTCATCCCTACGACACTTTGCTCGACGATTTCGAACCCGGCATGAAGACCGCCGACGTGCAGGTCATCTTTGCCGAACTGCGCAAACGCCAGGTGAAACTGCTCAAAGCCATCGCCAGCAAAAAGCAAGTAGACGATAAATTCTTACACGTCAAATATCCCGAAGCCAAACAACTCGCTTTCGGTGAACGAGTGATTCAAAAATTTGGTTACAGTTTTGAGCGTGGACGGCAGGATAAAGCGCCGCACCCGTTTTGCACCACCTTCAGCGTCAACGACGTGCGCATCACCACGCGCTTCAGCGAAAAATTTCTCAACCCCGCGCTCTTCGGCAGCATGCACGAAACCGGACACGCGCTCTACGAACTCGGCGTCAACCCGGCTTACGAGCGCGGCTCGCTCAGCGGCGG
>VFKQ01000075.1 GCA_009885445.1 Anaerolineaceae bacterium
AGCCTTCTAAAAATCTCTGTGGACTCCGTGTTCTTTATAACCCTGTGGGCTGTGGTTAATGCTCTTTTCTTGGGCAGATTCGAACTTAAGAAACACTCTCTTAGGTTTTGAACTTATTTCACATCAGACGTTTGTAAGAAACCCTCTCTAAGGGGGCCGAGGAGATGGGCGGGCGAAAACCCTGATTAAATTCAAAAATGAAAGGTGATAATTAAACCTGGGATATATAATCAGGGCTGTCAAAAAATCATGCACAGTCATAAATTGCGGTTTTGAGAATCGGCAAATTTAAACACAGCTGAAGGGGATAAACGGCAAGCTCTCGCGCTCTCAAATATCCTTTGCGGCAAAAGCGCAGAAAGTGACCGTGCTCATTATCAGTACATCACGAAAGTGTTTTGTAGTAGCGACTTTAGTCGCTTTTGCCTGAACGACTGAAGTCGTTACTACGCTTTCGTGAACTACTGATTATAGAAAGGGACGGCCAATGATCGCAGTAGAGCATCTCAGCAAAGAATTCAGGACAAAAATCTTCAAGAAGATTGAAGTCGTGCATGACATCGGGTTCACCGTGCAGGACGGCGAAGTGGTTGGTTTGCTCGGTCCCAACGGCGCGGGCAAGACCACCATCATGCGCCTGCTGGCCACGGTGCTACGACCCACTCAAGGCGGCGGGCGCGTGGACGGCTATGACCTGCGCGCAGATGCGCGCGAAGTCCGCCGCAGAATCGGTATTCTGCCCGAAACATGGGGGCTATATGAGCGCTTCACGCCGCGCGAACATCTGCGTATGTTCGCGCAGTATTACGATATGAAAAAGGATGCCATCGAAGCGCGCATCGAAGAATTGATAAAAATTCTCGACATGGGCGCCTTTGTGGACCGCGAATGCAACCGCTTTTCACGCGGCATGAGTCAGAAGGTGGCGCTGGCGCGCACGCTGATTCACAACCCGCAAAATTTATTGCTGGACGAACCCACCAACGGCCTGGACATTATGAGCGCCCGCCAGGTGCGCAGGTTGATCGAGCAGTTTCGCACTGAGAAAAAGTGCATGATCATCTCCACGCACGTTTTAAGCGAAGCCGAGAGATTATGTGACCGCATTGTGTTGATCGATAATGGCCGGCTGGTCGCGCAGGGTACACCCAAAGAACTCTGCGAGCGCGCAGGGAAATCCAACATGGAAGATGCCTTTATCGCGATTCTGGGCCGCGAAGATGTGGATGTGATTCTATGAAAACCATTTGGATCGTACTGAAAAAAGAAATACTCAACATCCTGCGTAATCGGCGCAGGCTGGTCATCATGGCCCTGTTTAATCTTGTTATCCTTCCCGGCATGACCATTGCTCCAATGCTCATGATCACGCGCCAGGGCCTGCAGGATGCAATCCAAAAAATCGAAGTCCCCGTGCAGGGTATGCGCCATGCGCCCGCGCTGATTGCCTACATCGAAGAAAATGAAACAATGACCATCGTCGAAGTCGAGGATGTGGAACAAATGGTGCGCGAGAAACGCGCCGAGGCAGGGCTGATCATCCCTGCCGATTTTGAGCAACGCCTGCAAAACGGAGAGTCTGTTTCGGTCACCGTCGTCATGGATAAAAGCAAATCCACCGCTGTGGGCGCGCTACGACTGAAAAGTGTTGTGGAAAACTACAACCAATCCGTCCTTCAGCAACGCCTCAAAGAAAGCGGCATCCCGCAGGAATATCTCGCGCCCATTCAAGTGGCAGAATTAAACACCGCCACCGCGCAAGAAACGCTCGGTTCACAGCTCGGCCTTCTACTTCCAGGCGCCATCTTGTCTTTCGGCCTCACCAGCGGGTTGGCCAGCGCGATTAGTTCCATCGCCGGCGAAAAAGAGTCGCAAACACTCGAGCCAGTCCTATTCACCGCCATCAACCGCACTCACCTTGTGTTTGGCAAACTGCTGGCAGTGGTGACGAACGTCATCTTTACCGCGCTCGCGTTTCTATTTTCGATATTATTTTCAGGCTTCCTTGCGCTGATTTCGTTCTTCTACTTTTTACGCGATCTCGAAATCCCGATGATTCCCTCCGTTTCTGTGCCTGCCGCCGCGGGGCCGTTTTCTTTTCTTGAGGCAGGCCTCGCTCTGCCAGACCCGCTCGCCATCCTACTCGTCATCATCTCAACGATTCCCATCATTCTGCTCGGCGCCGCCCTGCAAATCTTAATCTCCTCCATCGCGCGCAACAGCGAGGAAGCCTTCACCTATTCACTTCCGCTAAGCATTTTTTCGCTCGCGCCGCTACTCGCTGCATTTTTTCTGGACACATTCACTGCCTCGCTTGCACATTACGCCATTCCCGTCCTCGGCACCATCCTCTCCATGCGCGACCTATTCAGCAACCACATCCATGCAGACTCGTTCGCCGTCATGTTCAGCACCTCCATTGCATATGCCGCGCTGGCCATTTGGATTTCGGTGTGGATGTTCAACCGCGAAGAAGTCGTCTTCCGCGCCTGACGCGCAGGATTCTTTTCGCGTCGACAGCGAACCCGCCCCGCCCGCGCCGCGCCCGAAGCGGGTTCGCCCTGTCCAAAAATCCATCTGCGCCAGTGAATCTACCAGATTGGGAATTGGAAATCCGCAAGGCTGTGCGCGCACCCTACACTCGTCTGACTCAGGTCAACTGGTGTATGCCCCTTCAGGAGAACAACTGTAATGTTCAATATAAATAATGCTCCGTCAATAGCCAAGACGAAGCATTATTTATCTTAATGAAGATGATCTTGTTTTTAATATTTAACTTGTTGTCTCCTGCTTATTGAGACGTTTCGCTCTCCATAACGAAGCCGCGATTGAAATCGCAAGGATAGTAAAAATCACGCCGAGCGACAAGCCAACTGGGATTTTGTAAATATCAACCAGCATCATTTTTGTACCGACAAAGACCAGGACCGCTGACAAGCCAAGTTTCAGGTAGTAGAACTTATCCACCACCCCGGCCAACAGAAAATACAGCGAGCGTAGACCGAGAATGGCAAACACGTTCGATGTATAGATGATGAATGTGTCATTTGTCACCGCGAAAATGGCCGGGATCGAATCGACCGCAAAGATCAAGTCGGTGCTTTCCACTAATACCAAGACAATGAAAAGCGGTGTTGCCATAAGTTTCCCGGCTCGGCGAATGAAGAATTTATCACCTTCATAGTTTTCTGTTACGGGGATGATTCTGCGCACGAGTTTCACCAGCGGATTTTTCTCTGGATGCATTTCTTCGTTTCGATGAAGAGCCATTCGGATGCCTGTAAAGATCAAAAAACCCCCGAAGAGATAAATGATCCAGTGAAATTCTTTTAAGAGCGCGGCACCCACAGCGATCAGGGTTGCGCGCATGATTAATGCGCCAAGAATGCCCCAAAACAAAACTCGGTGCTGGTAGATGGCGGGGACTGCAAAGAAGGTGAAAATCAAAACGAAGACAAAGATATTGTCAACGCTCAGTGATTTTTCAATGAGATATCCTGTAAAAAAGGCAAG